>DATJSQ010000267.1:0-42429 GCA_035503995.1 Verrucomicrobiia bacterium
CTTGCTTTTATTGAGCGGCGGCTATGAACCGCTGATTGGCTGGGGTTCGCTTTGGCAGTGGCTGGTAATGACCGCCGGCGGCGCGCTGGCCACGCCCGTTATTTTTTCATTTTTTGACTGGTGCAATCACACGCTCGGTTACCAACCGATGAAGGAAACGAGTTTTCGCCCCGATCGCGAAATTTTGCGCGATAAGAATTAAAATTGTCATGCTGATTGTTGATGAATTGAAAAAGAACGATCCGCAGTTGCGGCTGGTCGCGGCGATGATTGCCGTCGGCTTGATGCTGTTGCTGGCCGGCTTGTGGTGGGTACAGGTCGTTTCCGCCCGCAAATATCAATCGCATTCGGAAACCCAGTCCATCCGCACGGTGCGTGTGCCCGCCGTGCGCGGGAAGATTCTGGATTGCGAAGGCCGCGTGCTGGCCGAAAACCGGGCGCGTTTTAACCTGAGCCTATATCTGAGCGATTTAAGCGGTCAGTTTCAAAAGGAATATGACCGTTTGCGTCCCGTCAAATGGGTCGCTCACCCGCGGTCGTCCTGGAATTTCTGGCTCCGCTCCCAATACGCGGCAATGCAGCACGTGCGGCTGAATCAAGCCCAGGTCGATGCGCTCACGTGGCAGGCCCGTTATAATGTCGCCGATGCCGCCGTCGCCGACATCGCGGAAAAGTTGGGGCAACCGCTTACCCTCGACTTCAAAACATTCCAGCGCGCCTACGAATCGCGCCTCTACGTGCCCTATCCGATTTTACAGGACCTCAATGAAACCCAAATCGCCCGCTTCGAGGAGCATTTTTCCGGCGGCGCCGCGAATCTGGACGTTCAACCGGGCCGTTTTTATCCGTACGGCGATACCGCCGGACATTTGCTCGGATACGTGACTGAAGATGACAGTTCGCTCGAAGGAGAAGACTCCTATTTTTCGTATCGCCTGCCGGATTATCGCGGCCGAGTCGGAATCGAAGGCGGCTTTGATGCCGAACTTCATGGTCACGCCGGCGCAGAGGCGGTGCTCGTCAATAATTACGGCTATCGCCAATCGGTGAACATGTTGGAGCCCGCAGAGCCAGGCGAAAACGTCGTTTTGACCATTGACCTGGACATCCAGCAGGCGGCGGAAGCGGCGCTAACCAATCATCAGGGGGCGAACGTGCGCGCAGCGATTGTCGTTATGAACGTCCGCACCGGCGACATCCTGGCCATGGTGTCGTCGCCGCCGATTAATCCGGTATTTTCCGCGAACAGCCCGGAGTACCTGGCCGATCCGGTACTGGAACCGCAAATCAACCGCGCCACGTTCGGAAGTTTTGCGCCCGGCTCAATCTTTAAACCCATTGTCGGATTGGCCGCGCTGGAGAAAGGGTTGAATCCGAATGAATACTACGAAGTGCAGCCTGATCCTTTGCAACCGTGGCATGGCTGCATTTATGTCGGCCGGCGAAGAATCGGCGATACGGTTCCGCCTGGCGAATATAATTTCCGGCGCGCCATCGAGCAATCATCCAATTCTTATTTCATCTTCAACGGCTTGCGGACCGGCATCACGAATATCGTCAAGCTCGCGGAGAAATTCCATTTTGGTGAAAAGACCGGCCTGCCAACCGAACAGGAAACGGGAGGGATCTTTCCGAGCTTGCGGCAGGTGGAAGGCCGGGACTGGCGGGATGGTGATTCGGCGAATATTTGCTTTGGCCAGGGACAAATGGCCGTGACACCCATCCAGATGGCCGTGGCTTATTCGGCCATTGCCAACGGCGGTAAAATTCTGCAACCGCGGCTGGTGGACCGGATAGAGCCGCAAGACGCGACCAGCGGCGAAACCGCGACGAATTTTCCCGCCGGCGTTGTCCGCGATGAAATTGGCGTAAGTCGGCGCAGCCTGAGCATTTTGCGCGAGGCGATGTTGTCGGAAACCGAAGACCCGCAAGGCTCCGGCTATCCGGCCTTTCACCAACCCGATTCCATTTTAAACTTGCGCGTTTGCGGCAAGACCGGCACGGCACAGGTGGAAAACGAGCGCAACGAAATCATCGGGCACAATTATTGGTTCGCGTCGTTCGCGCCGTATGAGAATCCGAAATACGCCGTCGTGGTGATGGTGCAGTCGCAAAGCGGCGGCAGCGGCGGCTCGGTCTGCGCGCCGATCGCTCATGACATTTACGCGGAAATTTTGAAAAAGGAAGGTTCGCCGGCCCCGCCGTCCATGGTCGCGGCGGCAAAATTGAACAAAAATGGTTGATCCATCCCTCAACGAACGCGGAAACCGGCTGGACCGGCTGCAATTGTGCGCCCTGGCCGGGTTGATGTTTCTTGGCGCAGCTTTCATTTACAGCGCCACGAAAAACCAATCGGCGTGGCTGCCGTGGTACGACGAGATGTGGGTCCGCCAGGTCATCTGGTACGTGATGGGGATCGGCGCCGGGGCGGTGCTCTGCATTTTGGACTATCACAAGCTGGCCCGCTGGTCGCTGGTGATTTATTGGGCGACCATTCTCTGTCTCATCGCGGTGCTGATTCCGAAAATTGGCTCGACCAACGGCTGGGGCGCCCGTCGGTGGATTGATCTGCCGCTTTTCCAGTTTCAGCCAAGCGAATTCGCCAAGCTGGCGTTTATCATCGCCATGGCCAATTTCCTTAGTCGCCCACCGGATGAACTAAAACAACCGGCGGTTTTCTGGAAGGCTATCGGGCTGATTCTACTTCCCTTTTTCCTGATTTTAAAGGAGCCGGATTTAGGCTCGGCACTCGTATTGGTGCCCACCGGCGTGGTCATGATGTTCGTCGCGGGCACGCCCAAACGCTATTTGCTTAAACTCGGAGCGGGTGTGGGAATTGCCGCCGTGCTGGCGCTGGCGGACATTTTGTTCGCGCCGCACGCCCTGCAATTGCCCATGCAGGATTATCAACGCGAGCGTCTGCTGGTTTATTTCGGCGCCAATTTTGCGGATGCCAACGCGACGCCCGAGCAAAGGGTCGAGGCCCGCCGCCTGCAATTTGCGCGCTCGTATCAGGTGACGCAGGCCATCATCGCCGTTGGTTCCGGCGGGTTGTTGGGCAAGGGCTGGGGCCAGGGCAGCCAGACTGTCCTGGGTTTCCTGCCGGCGGGCGCGGCGCACAATGATTTCATTTTCTCCGTCATTGCCGAGGAGGAAGGATTCGTCGGCAGCTTTTTGGTGCTGACGCTGTATGCGGTGGTTCTCTTTACCGGATTGAGAATCGCCGGCCAGGCGCGCGATCGCCTGGGCAAACTCATGGCTGTGGGCGTAGTCACGCTGCTGTTCAGCCACGTGTTCATCAATATCGGCATGAACATTCGCATCGTCCCGGTGACGGGCATTCCACTGCCGCTGCTCTCTTACGGCGGATCCTCGGTGCTCTGCTCGCTGATCGCGCTCGGTTTGATGCAAAACGTATACATCCATCGGAAAGGATACTGAGTATGAATGAAAATAAATTCTCGCGGCGGCGGCGCGGAATGCATTTCCGCCCCAAGGGCGGCCTGGGGCATTTGTCGCAAAAGCAGGACCGCGAGGCGACCCAGGCCCGCGCCGAAGTCGTCAGCGAACAGGGCGGCAACGAACGGGTCTTTGAAAAGCGCCACACGCAGGAAATTGAACGCGCGGAAAACCTCGCCGCCGGCCTGCCGGCGGAAGACGTCTCCGCGCCGGAAACGCCGGCAAATATCCCGGAGAAAAAGGAATTCCGCGAGCCGCATATCGAGACCCCTCCGCAGGTGCAGGAAGAGAAGGAATTCCAGCCTGTCGCCATCAAGGAACAGTCCCGGGGCATTTTGGATTCCATCAAGAACGTCGCCACCACCCTGGTAAAAAAAGTCCAGCGGCTGATCCGCCCGGAAAAGAAAATTCACAAGGAGGTCATCATCAATGCCGAGACGCTCGAAACGCGCGTCGCGGTGAGCGAGGACGGCAAACTCGAGGAGTTCAACATCGAACGCACCACCGAGGAACGTCTCGTCGGCAGCATATTTAAAGGGCGCGTGCGAAACCTCGAGGATGGCCTCAAAGCCGCCTTCGTGGACATCGGCTTCGAGAAGAATGCGTTTCTGCATTACTGGGACATTGTGCCCAACCAATTCGACAGTGGCGTGGAAATCGTCGAACGCGAAGGGCGCCGTCGAGACCGGCCCAAAATCACCCAGAAGGACATCCCCCGTCTCTATCCGCCCGGCAGCGACATTATTGTGCAGGTCACCAAAGGTCCCATCAGCACCAAAGGCCCGCGCATCACCACGAACCTGGTGCTCCCGGGACGCTATTTGGTCCTGCTTCCAAATTCCGATCAATCGGGGATTTCACGCAAGATTGAAAACCAGGAGGAACGCAAACGTTTGAAAAAAATCCTTCGCGAACTGTCCATTCCCGACGGCATGGGTGTCATCATGCGGACTGCCGGCGAGGGGCAGCAGAAACGTTACTTTGTCCGCGACCTCGCCTTGCTGCTTGAAGAGTGGCGCGAAGTTTCGGAGAAGATCAAAAAACAGCCGCCGGCCACCTGCGTCTTCCAGGAGCCGGATCTAATCGAGCGGACCGTTCGTGATTTCCTCACCGAGGATGTCGAGCGCATCATCGTGGACAGCCAAAAAGCCTACGAACGGATGCGCGAGATGATTTCGAAAATCTCGAAGCGTTCGGCCAACAAGATCAAATTGTACGCCGAAGCCCAGCCGATCTTTGACCGTTTCAATATTTCCAAACAGTTGGAAAACACCTTCTCCCGCCAGGTGCATCTGAAGAGCGGCGGCTACATCGTGATTGATGAAACCGAAGCGCTGGTGGCGATTGACGTGAACACCGGCAGGCACAAGGGCACGCGCGACCAGGAATCCACCATCCTGCGCGTGAACATTGAAGCCGCCGACGAAATCAGCCGTCAACTCCGCCTGCGAAACATGGGCGGGCTGATCGTGTTGGATTTTATTGACATGAAACATCAACGCGACCGCCAGCAGGTTTATCAGCGGATCAAAGACGGTTTGCGCCGCGACAAGGCCAAGACGCATATCCTGCCGATTTCGCAACTGGGCCTCATGGAAATGACGCGCCAGCGCCACAGCGAAAGTGTGCGCTCGGCGGTCTATGACGATTGCCCGTATTGCAAAGGCCGCGGCAAGGTAAAGAGCGCGCTGACGATGAGCGTGGAAATCCAACGCAAGCTCCAGGAAATCCTCAAAAAACGCACCCGTGATGAATCGGATTTCCAACTGCGCATTGTCGTGCATCCCACCGTGCTGGACCGGCTCCGCACCGAAGACGAAAAGCATCTCATCGAAATGGAGAAGCGTTACTTCGGCAAATTGTCATTCCGCGCTGACACCGGCATGCACGCCGAACAGTTCAAAATTGTGAACGTCGAAAACGGCGAAGAATTGGCAAGCGTCGGCTCGTAAAATTAATTTTCGCCAAAACAATACCGTCCCGCGGGAAACCTCGGGGCGGTTTTCTTTCTTACAACTTTCGTCCCGTCAACTTTTCGTATGCTTCCAGATATTTCGCCGTCGTTTTGGCAACGACATCGTCCGGCAATTTCGGACCCGGCGGGGTTTTGTCCCAGTCCAGCGTTTCCAGATAATCGCGGACAAACTGCTTGTCGAAACTCGGCTGGCCGCGTCCGGGTGCGTATTTGTCCGCCGGCCAAAAACGGGAGGAATCCGGAGTCAGAACCTCATCAATCAAAATCAATTTGCCGTTGTCCAGGCCAAATTCAAATTTCGTGTCCGCGATGATGATGCCGCGGTTCCGGGCGTAGCCGCGGGCAAAATTATAAATCTTCAAGCTGGCCGCGCGCGCCTGCGCCGCGATGTCGTCGCCCGCGATTTTCTTCGCCTGCTCGAAAGAAATGTTTTCATCATGGCCGGTTTCGGCCTTTGTCGCCGGCGTGAAGATGGGTTCGGGCAATTCGGACGATTCCTTCAAACCGGGAGGCAATTTGATTCCGCAGACCGTTTGTGATTTTTGGTACTCCTTCCACCCGCTGCCGGCAAGATACCCGCGAACGACGCATTCGATGGCCAGCGGCTGGCACTTTTTCACGATCATCGAACGCCGCGACAGGTTCTGCGCAAAGGGTTGGAGGTTTTTCGGCAGAGGCTCGCCTGCCTTTGAAATCAAATGATTCGGCTGAAATGATTCGGTTTGGGCGAACCAGAAATAGGAAATCTGCGTGAGCACTCCGCCTTTGCCCGGTATGCCATTGGGCATGATGACGTCGAACGCCGAAATCCGGTCGGTCGCCACAAACAATAGCTTGTCGCCCAGATCGAATACTTCGCGGACTTTGCCGCTTTTCAATTTTTTGATGCCGGGCAGTTCGAGCCCGAGGACGGTTTCGTTGTTTGAATTTGCCATGGGGGAAATTATTAACTTTGCCGGCTAAAAATTCCAAGCCCCAACATCCAAAAAAGTTTCGATATCAACCCGGCTTTCCCCGATACTGTTCGAACATCAAATGCACTCTCTGGCCATCCTGACGGGCGCCTTGGCGGCCATGAAGCAAATATAAACTAAAAAGCCAAAGCAGTCCTCTGCCTTGTTTTCCCCAACGGTTGATCCTGTTTAGCGGTTCAAATGGACGATTAATTCCATTAACTTTGCGGCGAGAGATTCTTGACCCACAGCGGTATGCTCCCCTGCGATTTGTCATCCAGCCGCACGTCCACCGAATAAAGCCCGAATTCGGGAAATTTCAATCCCTGGATGTTGACAATGAAATTGCGTGTGACGAAATGGGCATCGTCCGGCAATTGGACGGGCACCGGAATATCTATCGGGGGCATGATGCTCTTGCCGTCCGCGTTGACGAAATTCAATTTCAGCCGCCGTTCGCCCTCGTCGCCCGACATGAAGGCCACGCGCAAGGCCACGGTGCATTGCGGATGCAAGACGGGGAGTTGTGGCGCAAGAATCGTGTCGAAGGCGCCAAGAAGATTTAGTTTGCCGTGATCGTCAGTCGCGGCGTCGCAAAGGACAGCCACCTGAATATTCATGACGAAATTAAGCCACGAATTCGATGGATTGCACGACTTATTTCGACAAATTAGGCGAACCAATCGCCCGCGCTTCCAAAAACCGTTTCAGTTCGTCCGCCGCTTTGCCGCCAAAGCCGGGAACTTCGGCGATCTCCTCGACGCTCGCCAATTGCAGCCGTCGGACCGAACCGAATTTCTTCAGCAATCCCGCCTTGCGCCGCTCGCCAATGCCGGGAAAGTCGTCGAGCACGCTTTCCGAAATCCGCTTTAACCGCAACTGCGCGTTGTACGAATTGGCAACCCGGTGCGATTCATCCCGTATGCGCTGCAATAATTTCGTCGCGGGATGCTCCAAACCCAATCGCAATGGTTCGGATTTTCCCGGCACATAAATTTCCTCAAATTCCTTGGCCAGGCCAATGACCGCAATGTTTTCCAAACCGAGCTTTTTAAGCTCGCCAACGGCCATGTTCAGTTGCCCCTTGCCGCCATCAATCAGGATCAAGTCAGGCAAAGAGGAGGGGCGATGACCGGGGGGTGATGGATCTGGCGCGCGTCCTCCCTCTTCGAATCTCCATCCTCCGTCCTCGGTTTTAATCCCCGGTCTCCCCCGCACTTTCCGGCTCGTTTCATTCATCAATTTTTGCAATTCCTCCGGCACGCCTTCTCCACCCTCGTCCTTGGACTGCGGATCTCGAATTTTGGATTCATTCAACAATCGGTTGTAACGCCTCCGCACCACCTCCGCCATGCTCGCAAAATCGTCCTGCCCTTCCACCGTCTTGATCCTGAACCGCCGGTAATTGGCGCGGTCAGGGCGTCCGTTTTTGAAACTGACCAATGAAGCCACGGCAAAGGTGCCGCTGATGTTTGAAATATCGAAAGCCTCGATCCGAATCGGCGGCGCGGGCAAATTCAATACTGCGGCCAATTCCTGCAAATCCCCTTGCGGCTGTACGTTTCCCGGCAATGAATACGGAATGCGCTCAAATTTCTCCGTCGGACGCGTCGTCATCTTCAAATCACGAATCAAATCGCGCAGGCTGGCCGCTTTCTCAAAATCCTGCCCGGCCGCGGCCTTTTTCATCTCCCCCTCGAGTTGCTCCTGCATCTCGAGGCATTGGCCCTCCAGAAAATCGCATGCCGCCTTGACTTGATCCAGATATTGCTCGCGCGTGACATTCCCCACGCACGGCGCTGTGCAATATTTCAAGTGCGCGTAGAGACAATGTTTGTAGTCATTCTCGCCCGGCGTAAAAACGCGGCAACCGCGCAGATTGAATTGCCGCCGCGCCAGCAGGACCACGTTTCGCGCCGCGGTGGCGTTGACAAACGGACCGAAATAGCGCGCGCCATCGTCTTTTCTGAACCGTGCGAAAGCGAAATTAGGAATCGGATCGTTCAAATTCACCTTCAACATCAAAAACCGCTTGTCATCGCGAAAACTGACGTTGTAGCGCGGCTTGAACTCCTTGATGAGCTTGCCTTCCAGCAAAAGGGCTTCAGCCTCGCCGCGGACCAGATGAAAATCGAAATCGCAAATCGCCTCGACCAACGCATTGAATTTCAAGTCCCAGCCCATCCGCCGGCCTTTCTGGAAGTATTGGCTGACGCGCTTGCGCAAATTGCGCGCTTTGCCCACGTAGATGACCGTGCCCAGCCGGTCGCGCATCAAATAAATGCCGGGTTTGTGCGGCAACGCGCTGATTTTTTTTCGGATGACTTCGTTCACAAACAAACAGTCCTGTCGCCACAGAATAACATGTAAATCGGCCATTGAAAACGGGGATTAGAAAAAGAAATCGTCTTTTTGTTTGAGTAAAAAAGGCCATCCGATAATCTCAATGCTGCGACTTTTACGTAAATGAACGAAACCCAAATGAAGGAATCGTCGGGTTGGTGGCAAGACACGGTGGAATGCTGGCAGCGCCTGCCCAATAAGGCATTTTTTTTCGGATTGCTCGCCGCCTGGCTGGCCCTCTTCCAATTTTATGGGAATTCCATTTTGGGTTATGTTCACACGTCGTCATTGTTTGCGATACTGTTCATCGCCTACAACAATCCGGCTGCGGATGACAGCCATGGCAACCTTATTCCCTTTCTGGTGATCGGCCTATTTTGGTGGAAACGCAAGGAACTCCTGGCGCTGCCCTTGAAAACCTGGTGGCCGGGAATCTTGATTTTATTCTCAGCGCTCGCGTTGCACATATTGGGTTTTCTGATTCAACAACCCACTCTTTCAATCGGCGCGCTGTTTCTCGGGATTTTCGGTTTGATGGGGCTGGCCTGGGGCCGCGATTGGCTGCGGCACAGCCTCTTTCCATTCTGGCTCTTCATATTTTCCTATCCCCTGGGACAGCGCGGCCAGATCATCACCTTTCCCCTGCAACAACTGGTTTCCTGGCTGACGGAAAAATGCAGCTATGCCCTGGGGGTGGACGTGATCCGTGTCGGCAACGAATTGTTCGATCCATCCGGCAAATATGCCTACGAAGTCGCGGCCGCATGCAGTGGCATTCGCAGCCTTGTTGCCATCTTTTTGCTGGCGACGGTGTATGCATTCGTGGTTTTTCGTTCTCCTTGGAAACGGGTCTTGCTAATGGCGCTGGCTCCGCTGTTCGCCGTTTTGGGCAATTTACTTCGTATGTTGATGATCATCCTGACAGCATCCTTCGCGGGCCGTGACGCCGGCAACTTCGTCCATGAGAATTTTTTCACCAGTTTGGTGCCTTACGTGCCGGTCATTGTCGGCTTTCTGCTGGTTGGCCGGTGGTTGGAGAACCGTGAAGAACGAAAATTGCCGGCATGAAAAATCAAAATGGATATCGTTTCCTTTGGCACTGGCTCTGATTGACCGCGGCCCCATGCGACAGGCCGGGAAATTTTTCCTTCCAACCGAGCTAGACGGATTTCGACCGCTCGGCAATTAAAAACGCCGACCAACCCATGCAATGAAGTTTGGCGGTATATTTTTGGCGTGACGGCGGAGCAAATAATAAGAAAGCGTAGCTCATGGCAAACAGCCAGTTGCGCGAAATACCCGTCGTCACGATTTTGAGACCGACCCGCCGCGCGGCATGAGCAAGCACACCGGTTGCCACAGGTTTTACATGGCTGGTATCATCGTAAAAGCTCATCGGAAACGTCCCGGCCCAGGCGCCGGGCAGACTTTGCAGAGTCACTGTCTTTAGATGGGGAGTTTCGATAAAAATTTGCCCGCCGGCTTTCAACAGGCGGGCAGCTTCATCGAAGAGAAAGTCGAGTGAGTTCAAATGTTCGACCAGATGAATGCAGGTAATGCCGTCCATGGACCGGGCCGGCCACGGCAATGCATCCTTTTGAATGTCGCCCCGATGGAATACGCAGCCCGCCGGATATTTTTCAGGACTTCCGGCCACGTCGCTGGCAAACAATTTCACGTCCGGCCGAAGTTCCGCGAAATGGCCGAGCGTTTCACCGTCTGCCGAGCCGATGTCGAGCAACGAACCGCCGATTGGAACACGGTCGACAAATTTGGCGCGGGCGTCTATCCACGGCAAATGACGAAGATATTTCCAATTCATTGCGCAGACGGTAAAATTTTTCGCCGGTTGCGCCAACACTTCTTTTCCGGGCGAATTTATTTGAGCAGATTTGGCGATTTTGCTATCTGAAACATGGAATAACGCATCAAATGAACGGAAGCTTCTTCATCAGCCTGCCGCCCCACGTGCCGGCAATTATCGGGGGTTTATTCACCGGCCGCCGGCTGGCAAAGCCGTGGGATCCAAGGCCACCCGCATGAAAAATCAAAAATGGATTCTATTCCTTGTGACGCTAGCGCTCATCGCCGCGGGCGCCGCGCTGCTCGTGCGGCTGAAGCACCATCCGCAATTGGGTCTTCCGGGCATCGTTGGCACGCCTATTCCCGGCAGCGACCTGATGAAGATTGACTTGCCGGCGGGGGTTTTGGATTTCACTTCGACGAATGTGCCGGAACCGAAGGTGGTTCTTGATTATTTGCCAAAGGATACCAGTTATACGGAGCGGATTTATACCGCACCCGACGGTTTTCGCGTTCAAGGAACCATCGTCCTGATGGGTACGGACCGCACGAGCATTCACAATGCCGATTATTGTCTGGCCGGCACGGGCTACAATGAAAGAGACAAGTCCATGACGAATATTCCCGTCGCCGGCCTTTTATCCGGCCAACTGCCGGTATCTCGTTGGGACCTGAGGGGCGTTTTCCAGCAGACCGAAGGTCCCAAAATGAATCTCAATGGCGTCTATGTGTTTTGGTTTGTCGCCAATGGCGATGAAACACCCAGCCATCTGGAAATGATGAAAAAACTGGCAATCCATTTGTTGACAACCGGCGTCATGCAGCGATGGGCTTACGTCAGCTATTTTTCCGAGTGCCAACCCGGACAGGAAGATGCGACCTTTGACCGAATGAAGAAGTTGATCGCGGCTTCGGTGCCGAAATTCCAATTGCCAGCGTCCCAAAAATTTTAAGTTCGCATGTTGTCCGCCGGTTTTGTAATCTGATTGCCCTTAATATGTTGCGGCGGGACCGTCAAATTCGCGCCCAAATCAACCAATTGGCCGATGCCGTTTTGGTGGCGGTGAGCTTTTATCTGGCCTTCGTCTGCCGCGCCAGTCCATCCATCGCGGGGTGGTTTGGACTGGAACAGATTTCGGCGGATACTTTTGACAAAGCCGAGTGGCTGATTCTTCCCTTGATGCCCGTCGCCGCGCTGATCCTGGAATCTCAAAACTTTTACAACCGCCCGCCGCTCGCGCCGCGCCGCGCTGTTTTTTGGCCGCTATTGAAAGGATGTTTCCTTGCCACCGTCTGCCTCATCCTTGCAATTTATGCGTTTCGTCTGGTTTTGCCCCGCGGCGTGGCGACGTTTTTTGGCATCATCAGTTTCACATTGATTTATTTCAAAGAGGAATTGCTGCGTCTGGCCCTCAAAAGCAAAATCGCCCAAAAACAATACAAACGCCGCTTCGCCCTGGTGGGACCTTCCAAAGAGATTGAGAAGATGTGCCAGGACCTCGAAGGCGGCCGGGACGAGACCATTGCCATCGTCACCCAATTTGATCTGGCCAGGCCCCTGCCCGAACTCATCGAAATGCTTCATGAACACGCCATCAACGGCGTGATCTTGAGCGCGCGCCGCGCCTATTTTGAGGAAGTCGAGAACACCATCAAAGCTTGCGAACTCGAAGGAGTTGAAGTGTGGCTGCTCGCGGATTTTTTCCCCACCCAGATTTCGCACACCAGCCTCGATGAATTGCTCGGGCGCCCCCTTCTGGTTTTCAGTTCCGTACCGCAAATTTCCTGGCAAAGCATCATTAAACAAGTCCTCGACTTCTTCGGCGCGTTGGTTCTTTTGCTCCTGCTTTTCGTCATCCCGGTCATTCCCCTGATTATGATCTGGATTAAACTAACCTCACCGGGGCCGATCCTCTTCAAACAACAACGTTCCGGTCTCAATGGCGCGCCCTTCACACTCTATAAATTCCGCACCATGGTGTCCAATGCCGAACAATTTAAACAGGAACTGGAGGCGATGAACGAAATGCGCGGCCCGGTTTTCAAGGTCACCAACGATCCTCGCGTGACCGGTCCCGGAAAATTCCTCCGGCGATACAGCCTCGATGAATTGCCCCAACTCTGGAATGTCCTCCGCGGCGAGATGAGCCTCGTCGGTCCCCGCCCGCTGCCGGTGGATGAAGTCCGGCGCTTTAACGACTTTGCCCATCGCCGCCGCTTAAGCGTCAAGCCTGGCCTCACATGCCTGTGGCAAATCAGCGGGCGCAACCAAATTTGCGATTTCAAGGAATGGGTCCGGCTGGACCTCGAATACATTGACAACTGGTCTCTCTGGCTTGACGTGAAAATCCTGCTTAAAACGGTTCCCGCGGTTCTCACCGGCGCCGGAGCCAAATGAGGTCCCCCGCGCCACGCCGCTTATTCATTGAATCGTTTGCTCCTTTCATTATCCTTGTGCGCCACGATTCATACAATTTGAGACCTGATGAAAACCAGCCAACCAACCTCCGTTGTCACAGGCGCCGCCGGATTTCTTGGCTCGCACCTGACTGATTTGCTCCTCGCGCGCGGGCACAAAGTCATTGGCCTGGACAATTTCGTCACCGGCAGCGTGGACAACATCTCGCATCTCGGTGGCAATCCCCGGTTCAAATTCATCCAGCAGGATGTCACGGAGTTTATCTTCCTCGATTGTCCGGTGGATTATGTCTGGCACTTTGCCTCGCCCGCCAGCCCAATTGACTATTTGGAACTCCCGATTCAAACATTAAAGGTAGGCTCCCTCGGCACTCACAAGGCGCTCGGCTTGGCGAAAAATAAGGCCGCGCGTTTCTTGATTGCCTCGACTTCAGAAATTTACGGCGACCCCTTGGTTCACCCGCAAACCGAGGAATACTGGGGAAACGTCAACACGATCGGTCCGCGCGGCTGTTACGACGAAGCCAAGCGCTTCGCCGAGGCAATGACCATGGCCTATCGCCGCGAACACAAGGTCGAAACACGCATCGTGAGGATTTTCAATACCTACGGGCCGCGCATGCGCATTAATGATGGCCGCGTCGTCCCGGCCTTTATCAGCCAGGCCTTGAAAAACAAACCCGTAACGGTCTTCGGTGACGGCTCACAAACTCGCAGTTTTTGCTACGTTTCGGATTTGATCGAAGGCATATACCGGCTGATGATGAGCGATTACGATCTGCCGATGAATGTGGGAAATCCCGTGGAGTTGACAATGCTCCAATTTGCCCGGGAAATCATCCGAGCCACCGCCTCCAAGAGCAAAATTGCGCATAAACCGTTGCCGCAGGATGATCCCAAACAGCGGAGGCCGGACATCTCCAAGGCAAAACGAATTCTGAAATGGGAGCCAAAAGTGCCGCTGGCAACCGGATTGACCGATACCATCGCCTATTTTCGCGCGAAAATTTGAATGTTTTGCTGATTTACCGTTTGCGCGCTGCGGGCAAATCGTAAATCGTAGGCGCAATGCTGTTTCGCGCGCGCCAGTTTGATTTCGTCTTCCCGCGTCCGGCCCTCGTCATGGGCATCGTCAACGTCACCCCAGATTCCTTTTCCGACGGCGGGAAATATTTGCGGACTCGGGCAGCGGTGGCCCATGCTCTGGCCCTCGTCAAGGATGGCGCGGAGATTCTGGACATCGGCGGCGAATCCACCCGTCCGGGCGCCGCGCCGGTTTCTGAAACAAAGGAACTCCGCCGCGTTTTGCCCGTCATCGAACACCTGGCGGGCAGGCTCAAACTCCCCCTCTCGATTGACACCACCAAGCCGGCCGTTGCCCGCGCCGCGCTTGACGCCGGCGCCGCGATTATCAACGACGTGGCGGCCAATCGCCGCGGCCCGGAAATGTGGAAGATGGCGGCCGAATTCCGCGCCGGCTACATCTGCATGCACTCGCCGCCAGGACTGCATCAAAAACGGCGCCGAAAAGATATCATCCTGGAAGTGGAACATTTCTTTCAGAACCGTTGGAAAAAGATGCTGGCGGCGGGCATTTCGCCCGAACAGATTGTTTTTGATCCAGGCATCGGATTTGGAAAGACCGCCAGCCAGAATTTGGAATTGCTCGCGGCGCTGTCCCGGTTTTTAAAATTCAAACGCCCGCTGCTTTTGGGAGTTTCGCGCAAATCATTCATCGAAAAAATAATTGGCGCCCGGCTGAATGAACGCTTGCCAGCGTCGCTCGCCTGCGCGATTTTAGGAGTGGTGTCAGGCGCGCAGATCATCCGCGCGCACGATGTGGCGGAAACCGTTCAGGCCATTCGCATGGCTGAGGCGGTGCGCGAAAGCGCAAAAGAATGACCGAATGACCAATATTATCAACATCGCTTGGCATTATGTTGAAAACGGCTGGCGCCCCGCGCTGGAAATTTTGATCCTCGCGGTCGCCATCTATTATACGTCTCGTTTTCTCCGCGGCACTCGCGGTTGGCCGGTGGTCATCGGCTTCGTCGTGCTCCTCCTCGCCCTCGCCCTGCTTACAGAATTGCTCAATTTGAACGTGCTCCGCTCGCTGCTCGGCTACGGCTCCGCCTTCTTTGCGTTTGCGGTTTTAATTATTTTTCAACCCGAACTGCGGCGCCTCCTTGCTGAATTGGGCAATTTGCCGCTCTTTGCCACCGCCCACGAGCAACGCGAAAGCATCGAGGTCATCATCCAAACCTGCGAACGCCTCTCCGAAGTGAAAATCGGCGCGCTCATCGCCATCGAACAGGCAATTCAGCTCCATGAGGCCGTCGAGTCCGGCGTACCGGTGGATTGCGAAGCCACTCCTGAAATGCTCGAAACCATCTTCTTCCCCAATAATGCCATCCACGACGGCGGCGTTATCATCAAAGGCGACCGCATCGCGTATGCCGCTTGCATCTTCCCCCTGACACAACGGCAGGATCTTAATAAATCGCTGGGCACACGCCATCGCGCGGCAATCGGTTTGACCGAGGAAACCGACGCCGTGGTGGTGGTGGTTTCGGAGGAAACCGGAATGATTTCACACGCCTACAAAGGCCAGTTGGTGCGCGGGGTCACCGTGGAGGAGTTGCGGGCCTTTCTGACCTCGATCATCGTGCAATCGCCAAAATCGCGCAGCGGCATCGAGTGGATTCGCAATCAACTAAATGAACGCCACAAACCGCGAGCAGCGGTCATCACCAAAAATGAGCCGCATCCCGCCAAATGAATCAAAAAATATCCACGCTCGACGCCTTGGCAGTTTTAATTTTTAATTCTCCTGATGCGTGATTGGTTGACAAAAGACATTTATTGGAAAGGCTTTTCCGTCTTTATGGCGATCGGCATCTGGCTGACCGTCAATCAATTCAGTCAGTCTGGCCCGCCGGCGTCCGGCCTGCTGTCCCGCGCCAATACCTACACCAATGTCCCGGTTTCCGCCGTTTCCGGAATGGCCGACGTGCATGTCGCTCAAATCGAGCCGCAGGCGGTGACGGTGACGGTCAGCGGCTCTCCCGATGTCATGGCCGAGTTCGATTCCGACAGGATTCATGTTCTCGTCAACTTGACCGGAATTCAATCGGCCCATGGAATATCGCAGCCGGTGGAAGTGGCCGTGCCGCCGCGGGTGACACTATTAGGCGTTGAGCCTGCCTACGTGAAGGTGACAATCCCGCCAAAAAATGAGCATCCCTAAAAGAATTTTCGGGACCGATGGCGTTCGCGGAACCGCAAACGTCGAACCGGTGACCGCCGAAACCGCGCTGAAACTCGGGCGCGCCGCCGCGCACGTTTTCAAAAATCTGAACAAACAGGCCCGCGGCCGCGGCAAACATAAAATCGTTCTCGGCAAGGACACCCGCCTCTCCGGCTACATGCTCGAAAACGCCATTTCATCCGGCATCCTTTCCATGGGCGTGGACGTTTTGTTTATCGGGCCGCTGCCGACGCCGGGCGTCGCTTACATCACCCGAAGCCTGCGGGCCGATGCCGGCATCGTCATCACCGCCTCGCACAATCCTTATGCCGATAACGGCATCAAGTTTTTCCGCGCCGACGGTTACAAATTGGACGATCAAATCGAGCTCCAGATTGAAGAGATGGTGTTCAGCGGTGAAATTGAAAAAGTGCGGCCGGCCGCCGACGAAGTCGGCAAAGCCGTCCGCATTGATGATGCTCTCGGCCGTTACATCGAATTTGCCAAGGCCGGGTTCCCAAAAAATCTCACGCTCGAAAAATTCCGCGTGGTCGTGGATTGCGCCCATGGCGCGGCCTACAAATCCACGCCTTGCGTCCTGCGCGAACTCGGCGCCGAAGTCATCGTTTACGGAAATCATCCCGATGGAACAAACATCAATCAAGATTGCGGTTCAATGTTTCCGGAACATCTCTGCCGCCAAGTCATCGAACACAAGGCCCACATGGGCATCGCCCACGATGGCGACGCCGACCGGGTGCTCCTCTGCGACGAAACCGGACGGTTGATTGACGGCGACGACATCATGGCCATCGCGGCGGTGGACATGCTTGCGCAAAAAACTCTCGCCGAGAACACCCTAGTGGCCACCGTCATGAGCAACGCGGGGTTGGATAACGCCCTCAAAGGCGCCGGCGGAAAAATTATTCGCACCTCCGTCGGCGATAAAAATGTGATTGATGAAATGTTGCAGCGCGGTTTGAATTTCGGCGGCGAGCAGAGCGGCCATCTGATCTTCCGCGATTGCAGCACGACCGGCGATGGCCTCGTCGCCGCGCTGCAAATTCTTCGCATCATGCGTGAAAAAAATGTTCCTCTCTCCCGGCTCGCGAAATGCTGGACGCGCTTTCCCCAACTCGTCACCAACGTCAGGGTGCGTGAAAAAATTCCGTTTGAAGAGCTGAATGAAATCACGAAACTGGTCTCCGCGGCGGAAGCCGAATTGAAATCCACGGGCGGCCGCGTCTTGCTGCGCTATTCCGGGACGGAACCCAAGGCGCGCCTCCTCCTTGAAGGACGCGACGAAAAAATCCTCAAGATTTGGGCTCAAAGAATCGGCGGCGCCATCGGAAAACAAATCGGAGCCTAACCTTCCATATTTGCAGGCTGAGCCGCACCCCGCCCGGCGTTTTCATGCCTTGAAATAAGTTTTCAACCCTTTCAGCAGTTTGCCGAGCGCATTGCGGGAGTCCACCACCAACCGCGCATGTTTCGCAATCAATGCATAATTCACCGCCTCGTGCCGTGTAACGATCACCACGACGTCGGCAGCCGCGATCGCGCGCGCCGTCAACGCCACGCCGCGGCGGCCCGCAAATTGCCAATGATCGCGCGATGGGCGAATCACCCGAATGTGCGGGTCATGAAACGTTACCTTCGCCCCGGCCCTTTCAAGCAAATCCCAGATGACGTAAGCCGGGCTTTCCCGGTCATCATCCACGTTTGCCTTGTAAGCAATACCCACCAATAACACCCGGCTTGCCTTTGGTCTTTTCTTCACCGACGCCAGCGCTTCGGTCACGCGCCGGACGACATAGCGAGGCATTGCCGTATTCACTCTGCCGGCCAATTCGATGAACCGTGTTTCCTGGCTGTATTCGCGCGCCTTCCATGCCAGATAAAACGGATCAATCGGTATGCAATGGCCGCCCAGTCCCGGCCCCGGATAAAATGGCATGAACCCAAACGGCTTCGTTTTCGCCGCCGCAATCACCTCCCACACGTCAATGCCCATTGCTTCAAAAACAACCTTTAACTCGTTGACCATGGCAATGTTGACCGCCCGGAAAATATTCTCGGTGAGTTTCACCGCCTCGGCCACGCGGCAGCACGCGACCGGGACGATTTTCTCAATTGCCCGGCCGTAAAGTTTCGTTGCCTGCCGCAGACATCCGGGGGTAAGACCGCCGACGACCTTGGGAATTTTGGCGATGTCGCTATCGGGATTTCCGGGATCCACGCGTTCAGGTGAAAATGCCAGGTGAAATTCCCTTCCGGCGCGCAGACCGGAATGCTTCTCCAAAACCTCGCGCAGCTCCGTGTCCGTGGTCCCGGGATAAGTTGTGGATTCGAGGACCACCAGGGTCCCCGGCGCCAAGTGCGGTGCAATGGCCCTGCCGGTGTTTAAAATATAGCTCAAATCCGGCGCGTGATTTTTTTTCAACGGCGTCGGCACGCAGATAATGATGGCGGAACACTCGCGAATGCGGCGAAAAGCCGGCGTCGCGGAAAACCTTCCCGTCTTGACCGCCGCGGCGATTTGTTTTGCGGGAATATGGAAAATGTAACTGCGCCCGCGGTTGAGTTGGCCGACCTTCTTATTGTCAGTGTCGAACCCCAAAACGCGGCAGTTCGATTTGGCGAATTGCAGCGCCAGCGGCAGGCCGACGTAGCCAAGCCCGACGATTCCAATTAGCGATGGGTTGTCCATTGGATGAATAGCGCAAGCCCCTTTAGTCCGCTTTTCGTTGACCGTAAGCTCTCAAGTCGGCCTCGCTGACTTCTTCGGGTGGAACCAATTTATAATGTCTTTCAGAGCTAATGCTGACAGCATCGTCATTCTGCTCGAACTCGAACAGGGCAATTACGTCGCTGGCGATAAATAGCGCGCCAACGGGGCGGCAGATCAGGGAAGGGAATTTATTTTTGCAGACGGCAAAATCTTGTTCAATTTGCACGACGCTCAACCTGTCCGTGCCGCCTTTGGCCTGGACAGGAAAGATGTAGTGCGCGCCCTTTTTATCCACCCCTACGTACAGTTCATCTGTTTCCACCTGCCCCAATTCCGGCACCGTCGTTCGCAGATGATTTTGGAGCGAATAGCAAGTCACCGCGGTGAAAATGTCAACCAAGCGATTATATCTAAGTTTTGCCAACAACGCCTGTTCATCATTGAAAGCATATTTGGCAACGATTCCTGGTGTGGCATCCGGAACCTTCGTCACGGCAAGGTTTGGATTTGGCAAAAGCGGTTTGTCGGGCGCAAGGACAAAACGATATTTGCCCATTCCGGCTGGCCGTATGATCCAAGTTTCTCCGGCACCCGCGCATTTACGTATCGCTTCCGGCAAATCGGCGCGATAGCGGAAACTATAAATTAAATCGCCGAGATTTTTGGGAAGCTTGATCCGCAACTTGCGGGCAACGGCGGTCAATTCTTCCCGAAGGAATTCGATCTCGCGCTTTCCTTCGGCATATTTTGAATGAAAAATGCACTCGATGATTGCTGAGTAACGATTCTTGCTTTTCATAATTATTTTGGCCAGCGAAGCAAAACGATTTCCTCACGCAATTGCTCGCGGGTGGCAGTCGCCAGGCGAGTGCGAAACAAGTCGGTCCCGATGACTTCATAGCCAAGCGAAGCCGCAATGTCGGCGAGCAGGGCGCCAGTGCGAATCATGACCCGAAGATAGGAAGCCTGATCGCCAACGACATAGGCGAGGTTTGCCCCAGGTTTCAAAATCGGGCGCAAGTCAGCCAGATGCTGTTTCATTCCGCCAAAATATAACTTGGTGACCCGAGCATAAAGCCGCTCGAAACCGGAAGTTTTTCCCATAGCCACTCGGCGTCGCTCGATTTCCGCTGCGATTCGTTCGATTTCGGTGTGGCCATTCACCAGCAGGTCATCCCTGTCTGTTTGATAAACGCCGCGTGTATTGGAACGGACTAAATTTCGCTTCAAGGCGCGCAAGTCTTCTTTCGATTTGATAAATCCGAGCAAAACCGATTCAAGTCGAGTGGTCCGCGTGTAGTCTTTTTCATTGGGATACGGGGGAGAAGTAATGACCGCGTCAATCGAACGCAGCGGCAATATTCCGGACAGTCGCCGCGAATCGGCTTGGAGCACAGACGCCTTTGCTTCATCAGATTTCAAATCCCTCAAATCCCCGACGATCTCACGGATGCAATCCAGCCAAATTGAGACGACCGGCACATCAAATTTTCCGGGGCCGACACCAACCTCCGGGCCAAAATGCAAATTGCTGATTTGGTTGACCAAGGCTTTTGCCAAAGCGAGGCGCTCGTGATCATAAAAATGCTCGTCACGGTTTTCCTCCAGCATTTTCAACAATTCCAACGTGCGGTGCAGTGGCAAGGGGCTGATGGAGTCCTTCAATATCAATTTCTCAAGTTCCGCCGGGAGTTTGTGCAGGTTGTGAAATGGAGCAGGCTGTGATGTCTCGAATAGCGCCAATTCGCTGTTATTCCCGACACCGAATTCCTCGAACTTTGCTTCGGTTAGCGCCGCAATCATTTGGGCGTGTTTCCAGAGTAGGTCCGGTGGGAGCTGCCAGTTAAGTTTGGTCCGGCTCGCAAAATACGCAACGGGATTTGATTCCAAGCCTATCGCCCGAATTCCAAGTTTCTGACATTCGACCAGCGTCGTGCCGGTCCCGCAAAACGGATCGAGAACGCAATGAGACGTATTGAGGCCAAATTTTTTTATGTATTCACGGACCAGATGCGGCGGAAAGGAAAGAATAAATCGATACCATTGATGTGCCGCGCGGTCGTGTCGTTGCAGTTTGTTGTCTTCCCGCCGCCAATCTTTTCGCTGCGTTTCAGCAGATGAGGGACCTTTTAATTCCAAAATCATTTGTTTGTCCATTTCAATCAAGCAGTTTCCGCCACCGCGCCAGTTGTTTGGCCACTTCCTTAGTCCCCGGGGCGCCGATGAGATCGCGTTTGGCCATCGCGGCCTTTAAATCGAAAACGGCCAGAGCATCGCGCCCAAACGCATTGTCCACAGATTGCAATTCGGCCAGCGTCAGTTGATTCAGCGGCTTCCGGACCTTCTCGGCCAATGCCACGACCGCGCCCACCGCATGATGCGCCCGGCGAAAGGGCATCCCTTTCCGCACCAGATAATCCGCCAGATCGGTCGCCAGTAGCGCCGGATCGCCCGCTGCCGCCGCACAGGCCGCCGGGTTGACCGTTGTGTGGCGCAGCATCGCGGCCATCAGCCGCGCGGTGGCGCGCACCGTGTCGGCGGTGTCGAACAGCCGTTCCTTGTCCTCCTGCAAATCGCGATTGTACGTCATTGGCAAGCCCTTGAGCAGCGTCAGCAGGGAAACCAGATTGCCAATCACCCGTGCCGACTTGCCACGCGCCAGTTCGGCAATGTCGGGATTTTTCTTCTGCGGCATGAGCGATGAGCCGGTGGTATAAGCATCGGCAATCTTGATGAAATTAAATTCCACGCTTGCCCAAAGAATCAAGTCCTCCGCCATCCGCGAGAGATGCACGGCCAGCAACGCCGCGGCGGCGCAAAATTCAACGGCAAAGTCGCGGTCGCTTACCGCGTCCATGGAGTTTTGCGTCAGGCGCGCCTTTCCGTCGGCATCAACGAAACCGAGCCGTTTGGCCACTAATTCGCGCTTGAGTTGAAGCGTGGACCCCGCAATCGCGCCGCTGCCCAGCGGGCAAACGTTCGTCCGCAAGTGGCAATCTCGAAGCCGTCCGCCGTCGCGCTCGAGCATTTCCACGTAGGCCAGCAGATGATGCGCCAGATAGACCGGCTGCGCCCGTTGCAAGTGAGTGTAGCCGGGGATGAGCACGTGGGCATTGCGGGCGCCCAGCGAGACGAGCGCCCATTGCAATTCGATGACTTCGCCGAGGAGACCGGCGATTTCATCCCGCAACCAGAGCCGCATGTCGAGCGCCACCTGGTCGTTGCGCGAACGAGCGGTGTGAAGCTTGGCGCCGGCTGGCACGCGGCGGGTCAATTCCACTTCGATGTTCATGTGAACGTCTTCGAGGTCGGCGTCCCATTTGAATTTGCCGGCGGCTATCTCCCTGCCAATGGCATCCAGACCGCGGACGACGTCCCGCAATTCCTTCTTCGTCAGCACCCCGATTGCGTGAAGCATTTCGGCGTGGGCCATCGAGCCAAGCAGGTCCTGGCGCCAGAGCCGCCGGTCAAAAGAAACGGATTCAGTAAATCGGGCAACGTCGGCGGCCGGCCGGCGGGCGAAGCGCTGGCTGCGGGACACCGGTGATTGGGCGGGATTTTTTTTCATAGAGCCGCGTGGCTGGCGCGGATGCAAATGTTTAACGCAAAGACTCCCGCAGGCAAAGGCATTTTCATGCGAAAAATCGGCGTTGCTGGTTGCGTTGAAATGTGAAATGTTTCCGCCACATGAGCGAGTTCAAATACGCGTGCCCGGTCTGCGGCCAGCATATCAAATGCGACTCCTCGCAGGCAGGCGCGGTGATGACCTGCCCAACTTGCTTTCAAAAAATCACCGTGCCGCAAGCCCCGGCCACCGAAGACCAAAAATTCATCCTCACCGGCACCAAGGTGGGCAAACGGCCGGTCGTGAAATCCTCCGGCGCAGCGCCGGTGGCGCCTCCCCACCGGGGTTTTCCCGGCGCCATTGCAGTCATCATTATCCTGGCCTTTATCGGTGTGACCGTCGCGGCGATTTATTTTGAAACCATCTTCAAGAAAGCTCCGCCGCGTCCCGTGCCCGCGCCGGTTGTGGTCATCACTAACGTCGCATCACACGAAAACCCGGACTTCGCAGCTCCGCCCGGCAGCGTCAACCTCGCCCTGCGCATGAAATCATTTGCCAGCACTGAAGAGAACCAACGTCCGGCCGCAAACGGCAACGACGGAGACATCCACACCCGCTGGTGCGCCTCCAGCGCGTCTGTCCCTCAATGGTGGGCAGTGGATTTGGGCAACATCGCCACCATCACCAACACCCAAATCATCTGGGAGCATAACGCCGCGTATAGATACGTCATTGAAACGTCAACGAACAATTCCGATTGGGCCGTGGTTGCCGACCAATCCGCCAATCGCCACCACGCCCGGGTTACTTCGGACATCTTCACCGCCCGCGCCCGTTTCCTGCGCGTGGTGGTGACCGGACTTCCCAAGAGTTCGTGGGCCAGCTTTTACGAATTCCGCGCCTTTGGCTCGTTCAACGGCGATGACAAATAACCCGCCGGAAAAAATCGAATCGGTCATCGTCCGCCTGATGACCAAACGGAAATGGACCCTGGCGCTGGCCGAATCCTGCACCGGCGGCCTGATCGCCCATCGGATCACCAATGTGCCGGGCGCCTCCAAAATCTTTCGCGGCGGCATTGTCGCCTATAGCAATGACGCCAAGCAAAAATTTCTGGGGGTGCGTCCAGGTGCGCTGGCGCGCCACGGCGCCGTGAGCCGGGCCGTCGCGCGCGAAATGGCGCTGGGCGCCCGAAAGAGATTCGGAACGGATTTCGCGATTGCCGTGACGGGAATTGCCGGGCCTTCCGGCGGAACAAAGAGCAAACCGGTGGGAACGGTTTTCATTGCGCTGGCCGGAAAGTTGCAAACCGGGACCGTCCGCAAGCTCAACCCGCTTTCTCGTGAACAATTCAAGCGCCAGACGGCGGAACAGGCGCTGTCTCTGCTTTTGCAAAGGGTCCGGAGCGATGCGCTTTGTGCTTGAGGTCAAAAATGGTTGCGGTAGAATCAGGTGTTTGATTCCAGAATATGTCACTCACCTCTGATCCGTTGGCCGCCGCGAGCAACGCCATGGCCGGCATGCTTGAGTCGGCGCCCCCCCCGCGCCGCCGCGGCACCCTGCTGGTGGTGGACGACGAGGAAGGCCCCCGCCAATCACTCAGGGTGATTTTCAAAGACGATTATGATTTGTTGATGGCGGAAGATGGAACGACCGCCATTGAGTTGGCCCAAAAGAACGACATAGACGTCGCGGTGCTGGACATCCGCATGGCCGGTATGTCGGGCATCGAGGTCCTGGAACGGCTCAAATACGTCAACCCGAACATGGAAGCCGTCATGATGACGGCCTTTGAGACAACCGATACCATCCGGCAGGCCCTCCGCCTGCGGGCGTGCGATTACATTAACAAGCCATTTGACATCGCCACGATCCGCGCCGCGGTTGGCCAGGCAATGCAGCGCCGCACTCTCGAAAGTGAAATCCACAGCAGCGCCGAAAAGGTGCAGGAACTTTTAGGCGAATTGCAAAGCCAGCGCATTGAGGAACAAATCGCCAAAACCCGCGGCGACATCTACGCCAGCATCATCCACGACATAAACGGTCCCCTGACCGTGATTTCCGGCTTTGTCCAGGTGTTGAACCAGCGCTTGAACCGAAATGCCCGGATGGAGCTCGAAGATTTGGAATTCATCCGCGAGAGACTGCGCATCATCGCGCGGCAAGTCAGCAATTGCATCGAAATTTCACGGCGTTACCTCGGCTTCCTCCGGCGGCAATCGGATGAATCCGCTCCCAATGTGAAGGTGAACCAGTTGCTCCACGACTTGGATCAACTCGTGCGCGTTCATCCCAGCCTGTTGGAAAACGAATTCGCCATCACGCCCCTGGCCGAAGACGCCTCGGTTAAAATCAACGGCACCGACTTGATCCAGATTTTGCTGAACCTTGCCGTCAATGCCTTTCAATGCGCCCCGCTGCCTCACAGCGTCCAGATCAGCGGCGAGGTGTTGCGCCAGCCCCTGGAGCTGACCAAATTCAAGGACGGCGAACATGACCGGCTGTTAAACATCGAAGGCATGAATAATACTGCGCCGCTCGTCAAATTTTCCGTGCGTGACAACGGCCCGGGTATCCCGCCGGAATTGCTGCCAAAAATCTTTCAGCCCTATTTTACCACCAAAGGCCCGCGCCAGGGTACCGGCCTCGGCCTTAACATCGTCCAACGGCTTATCAAAGCCGGCGCCGGCGCGCTCCACGTTCACACCCAGATTGGCCGGGGCACCACCTTCACGGTCTATTTGCCCGCCCAACCGTGATTCAAATCGTGGAATGACTGATGGACAAAACCATAATGACAAATTAATTTCCAATGACCAAAGGCACACGCTCTGGAAATCCGGTCATTGTGGTTTGTGAAATAATCAGTCATTAGGTCTTAATCATTAGTCATTTGCCGGACTAAGTGCCGCTGTCCCGTCCGTACGCCATTCAAGGCGAATCTTCCAGCAAAATCCCCTCCCCACCACGGCCCATCGCCCCTGCAAAATATGCTACGCGTTGGCCAATACAGGGGTAGTGAATTCCCCCAGCTTCACCGAAGCTTTCTTTAAAGCGGCACAATGTTTGTTCCGCACGTCACAAAATAAAGCTAACGACAATGAAAAAGATACTTGTGGTCGCAATCGTTCTCGGCCTCGCCGCCGGGTTGACCGCCCGCGCCTCCGACGGCAAGGGCATCTGGACCCAACAATGTGCCAAATGCCACGGCGCCGACGGCACTGGGCAGACCAACATCGGCAAACGCCTCGCCTGCAAAGACTACTCGGATGCCAAAGTCCAGGCCGCGCTCACCGACGACGACGCCATCAAGGCAGTCAAGGAAGGCCTGAAAAACAGCGACGGCAAAACCGTAATGAAGGCCTACGACAGTTTGTCGGATGACGACGCCAAAGCGGTAGTCGCTTATCTGCGGACCCTTAAGAAGTAAGGCGCCCAAAATACCGTTGCGCCAGCGACGAATTCCAAATTCGCCGCCGTAGTTGGTTCTTTGTTGCCAGTCGCCGCGGTGTTTCGCGCGGAAATGAAAATGAAGCTATGAATTCGTTGACGCATTCCAGCATTCCAGCGTTCGAGCGGAAACTCCTCGCGCCATTGAACGCATGGGGGCTTCATTGCTTCAACGCCCCGTTGGCTTTGGCCCTCGGTTTCCAATTGGTGGTGACGGCCGCATGGTCGCAGCAACCCGCCGCCACCAATGCCGCGCCCCAATTTGCCAACAGCGACTGCCTGGGTTGCCATCTGGACCCCAGCACCACCCGGACCGTCAACGGCAAGATTGAATCGCTGGTTTTTCCAACCAATGACTTTGCGCATTCCGTCCACGCCAATCTCAACTGCGTGGATTGCCATACCGACGTTAAAGACCTTGTCCACGACCCGCTGGGTCCGCCGGACTGCGGGCATTGCCACGAGAAAGAAGCAAAGGATTACGCAACCAGCATTCATGGGGTCAGCCATCTGCTCGGCGCCTCTGGCGCGGCGGAATGCTGGGATTGCCATGGTTCCCACGGAATTTTGCCCGTCAAAGACCCGGCGTCGCCTGTGTTCAAGCTTAATCTGCCTTACACCTGCGCCAAGTGCCATAGCAACCCCGGCCTGACCACAGAGTATGAAATCAACCATCCGAACGCGGCGGCGCAATACATGGAAAGCATTCACGGTCAGGCGCTGCTGAAAATGGGTCTCATTGTCGCCCCTTCCTGTGATGATTGCCATGGTGTGCATGACATCAAACGCGCCGTGGACCGCGATTCGCCCATCAATCATGCCAACGTCGCCAAGACCTGCGGCAAATGCCACCTCGGCGTGGAAAAAACTTACGACCAAAGCATCCATGGCCAACTGTTGGCAAGGGGCGACCCCCGCGGACCCGTCTGCACCGATTGCCATACTGCTCATGAAATCGTCAATCCGGAAGGCAACAATTTCAAAGCCATCAGCGATGAACGTTGCGGCAAATGCCACGCCGATCGCCTCGCGCATTATCGGGAAACCTATCACGGCAAGGCGATGGCCCTCGGCAGACCCAATGTCGCTCCCGAAGTGGCGGCCTGCTATGACTGCCACGGGTATCACGACATTCTGCCGCCATCCGACCCCCGTTCGCATTTGTCGGCCACCAATATTCTGGCCACCTGCCAGCAATGTCATCCAAATGCCACCATCGGCTTCACCCAATACGATCCCCATGCCAATCCCATGGACGGAACGCACTACCCCCTGTTCCACGCCGTGTTCCTGGCCATGACCGGGCTTCTCATCGGCACCTTCGCCTTTTTTGGACTGCATACGCTGGGCTGGCTGGTGCGCGCCGTTTATCTTTACCTGAATGATTCAAAACAGTTCCGCGAGGCAAAGATTCAAACACAGGTGGACGGCGAATGGTTCACCCGCTTTTCGCCATTCCAACGCTTCCTCCATTTTTTGGTGGTGACCAGCTTCCTCCTCCTGGTCGTCACGGGAATGCCCCTCAAATTTTATTACACCAGTTGGGCCAAAGTGATTTTCCATTTTATCGGCGGTCCGGAAACCGCGCGGACATTGCATCGTCTCGGCGCGCTGGTTACCTTCTTCTACTTTGGCCTTCATCTGGTCGCGTTGACCGGCAAAGCCTGGCAGGGGCGAAAATCGCTGCGCGACCCGGCCGACGGCAAATTCCGTTTCATCCGTCTATGGCACACGCTTTTCGGACCCGACTCCATGATGCCCACCTTCCAGGATTTCCGCGATTTTGTGGCGCACAATAAATGGTTCTTCGGCAAAGGCCCCAAGCCGTCCTTCGATCGGTGGACCTATTGGGAAAAATTTGACTATTTCGCCGTCTTCTGGGGCGTGGCCATCATCGGCGCCTCCGGCTTGATTATGTGGTTCCCGGAATTCTTCACCCGGTTTCTTCCGGGCTGGATCATCAACATTGCGTTGATTTTGCATTCCGACGAAGCCTTGCTGGCCGCCGGCTTCATTTTCTCGATCCATTTCTTCAATACCCATTTCCGCATCGAGAAATTTCCGATGGACACGGTCATCTTCTCGGGCCGCGTTTCCAAAACGGAAATGTTGCACGAACGCAGACGCTGGTATGACCGGCTCGTGGCCACGGGCAAATTGGACGAACATCGGGTAAAGGACGAGTGGGAGCGGTGGAAAAACATCGCCAGTTCCTTCGGCTATTTCTTCTTCGGCCTCGGCCTTGTCCTGCTGGTGCTGATTATCTACGCCATGACGACACGACTGACACATTGAAAGCGGCGAAAGGCCGTATTCATCGTCGGCAAGAAACGGGGATAAAATGCCAAACTAGGTTGAGCGGCGGCGCTTGTCTTCCATGAAACTTCTTTAAGCATGGGCAAACAAATAGCAATTGTTTTAATCGGACTCTGTCTGGCGTTCGCGGCGCGCGGCATGGCGGCGCCGGCGCTGTTGGACAGCGACTGTTTGGACTGCCATGGGATGGATTCTCTCACCAAAACCAACGCCGACGGCAGGGAAATTTCGCTCTTTGTTGACCAGACCAAATTCGCCGCTTCGGTTCATGCCACGAACGGCTGCGTCAGTTGCCACAATGACATCACCGCCACGCATCCCGACGACAACCGGCCGGTGGCAGCGGTCAATTGCGCCCGCTGCCACGCGTCGCAAGACGAGAGCTACGGCGCCAGCGTTCATGGCTTGGCGCACACGGCGGGTCACGCGGACGTCGCCACCTGCGTGAATTGTCACGGCTCGCACGAGATTCAACCGCCGTTGTCCCCGGCGTCGCCGCTCTATTTTCTGCGTCAGGCGCAGACTTGCGGCCGGTGCCACGCAAAGGAGGAGGCGGATTGGGCGCGCAGCGTGCATGGCCAGGCAATTGCCGCGGGCGACCGCGACGCGGCCACCTGCACCGACTGCCATTCGGAACATAAAATCCAGGCGCTGAAAAACGCCCGGCCGCTGGAAATTGCCGATGTTTGCAGTCGCTGCCACGCATCGGTTGAACTGAGTCAGAAATACGACCTTCCTTCCAACGTCGTGAAGACGTATCTGGAAAGCTACCACGGTTTGGCGGCGCAAAACGGCTCGACCGTCGTGGCCAATTGCGCCAGTTGCCACGGCTACCATGAAGTCCTGCCCTCCTCCGACCCCGACTCCACCATCAACACCAACAACCTCGTGGCCACGTGCGGGCGGTGCCATCCGGGGGCGGACGAGATGTTCGTAAGCGGAAACATTCATTCGAATCTGGCTGCGGTGCCCGGCGGGAAGGATTTGGCGGGCCGAATCAACTGGTGGGTGCGGCGGGTCTATCTGGCGCTCATCTTCATCGTGATCGGCGCGATGCTCGCCCACAATCTACTGCTGTTTCACAAAAAAGTCGTGGCGCATCTGGGCGAGGCTGGGCGGCCGGTGCTGCGCATGAGTCTGGCGCACCGCTGGCAACATGCCGTGCTCGCGCTGAGTTTCGTCGCGCTGGCGGTCAGTGGGTTCGCGCTGAAGTTTCCCGATTCGGGACTGGCGCACCTTTTGGGTTCGAGTGAGCCAGTGCGTCGCTGGATTCATCGTATCGCCGCCGTCGTATTGCTGCTGACGGGGCTGCATCACCTCATTCATATTTTGACGACCCGGGAAGGCCGGCGGCTGGTGAGGGATTTGTTCCCGGTGAAAAAGGACTTCGCCGACGTGTGGTGCGCCGTGCGTTATCTGGTCGGTTGGAGCGAAGAAAAACCGAAAATTGGCCGGTTCGGCTACACCGAAAAAATCGAATACTGGGCCGTTGTTTGGGGCATCATCATCATGGGCGTCACGGGGCTGATAGTCTGGTTCCAAACGGATCTGGCGCGATTTCTGCCGCGCTGGATTGTGGACGTGGCGCTGACCATTCATTATTACGAGGCGGTGTTGGCGTGCCTGGCGATTGTCGTCTGGCATTTTTATCACGTCATTTTTGATCCCGACGTTTATCCGCTGAACCGGGCGTGCTGGAATGGCCATGTCACCGAGGAATGGCAACAACACGAGCACCCGCTCGAAAAACGCGCCTTCCGCGCGACGAAGGCCAGTTCAGTTGCTGAGGCGCCGGTGACCAACAAGTAACCATTGCTCTCTCGAACTCGCGAAAGTCTGGACGGCGGCGATTGACCGCCGCTTTCTCATTCGCGCGCTCGTTCCTCTGAACCAGTGCCCTGCTTTATCCAATGCCATTCCCAAAAAACTGCTCAAGCATCGCATTCCAAACGCTTCCCGACTCCGGACTGGGTCTCTAACCCGAGTTCGTCATTGACGTACTTGGGCTGATTTGCGGAGCGTCTGGAGACGCTCGAATTGTTATTGCATCCGCCTCGCCCGGTTGTAGGATGCCTCAAATCCCGAGAAGCCAGGCGAAAGGTCCCATGAGCGAATTTAGATTCCTTTGCCCCGAGTGCGGCCAGAAAATTTTGGGCGACACTGCTTATAGCGGCACTCAAATTCCCTGTCCCACGTGTCATGAAACCATAACGATCCCCGCCGCTCCCTCCCCTGCGGCGGCGGCTCCGCCTCCGCCCGCCGCGATCTCCCGACCGGCATCGCGGCCCCCGCCATTGCAACCGGCCGCCCCGAGCCAAAAACAATCTCCCGACCACCTCTCCAAACTTGCCGCAGCGTCCTTGCTTTGCTCCGTGTTCATCCCGCTCGGTTCCATTCCTGGATTGATTTGCGGACACCTGGCCAAAGCGCGCATGCGCCGCACCATTTTTTTGCGGGGAGAAAAAATGGCCAATGCCGGGTTGCTCATCAGTTACTGCGTCCTGATTGCGACGCTGGCGCTGGCCGGGACCGCCCTCTTGGAACAGTGGTCTTCCCGGCCCGTCAAGACATTGCGCGAGTCGCCGGAGGCCGTCACGGCCCTTCAGCCGCGGGTGGTGGATGAGGTAATCATTGGCGAGAACGAGGACGACCATGACGTGGATGGCGCGTTGGACTATACCAGTGAGAATAATGGGAAGGCCTACCACTGCGCGACCCGCGGCGGCTATTTCGGTTATACGATGAAAGTCCTGCCCGACCAGTCAATGACGTTGAACTGCCGTTACTGGGGCGGCGAAAGGGGGGCCCATGTCTTCGACATCGCGGTGGACGACCAAATTATTGCGACGCAGGACCTGACCGCCATCGCGCCCGGACATTACGTGGACATGGAATATAAAATTCCCGCCAGCCAGACCCGGGGCAAAACCGAGGTGAAGGTCGAATTTCAGGCGCATGCAGGCATGACCGCCGGCGGACTGTACGGCTGCCAGATTTTGACGCGGTAAATCGCGAAAGGGGTTGAAACATGAATACATTTCAAAATTTTTTCCTGTTGCTGGCGTTGGCGCTGACGTTCAATTTGGGCGCCGCAACGAATGATGTTCCGCAAGTGTCCGGCACGGTCGTGGACGCCCAAGGCAATCCGGTGGCGAACGCTTCAGTGGATTTTTATCAATACCCTACGCGCCCGAGTTTCGGGGCAGCGGACATGCAATTGACGCAGCAGACCACGACTGACGGCCAGGGCGCATTTTCCTTCGCTGCGTTTAATGGAATGGGTTCCGTGGTGGTAACCAAACCCGGGATCCCGCCAGCCTGGCGAACGTGGTATGCCGCTCCGCTAGACCCCCAAAAAATCGTTTTCAGCGCATCATCGGTGCTTGAGGGCGTGGTGGCGGATGATGCGGGCCGGCCGGTTGCCGACGCGGAAGTATGGGTGTCGTCGGCATTAAACAAAGCCCTGTCAGACAATGGCCAACCGAACTTCGTGTTCGGCAAATTCTCCCGCCAACTGTTTTCCACCCGCACTTCGGCTGATGGACAATTCCGCATCGAGAACTTTCCCGCCGACGCGCAAGCCAGTCTCTCGGTGAAAAAAACCGGCATGGCGCTCCATCAAACCGAGAATTCGTATCAATTTGACCAACTGCCGTTCCACGCCGGACAGGAAGACATCACCCTCACCCTCGACCCGGCCGGAAGCGTGTCGGGAACAGTCGTTGTGCGCGGGACCGGCCAGCCGTTGGCGTCTGCAGTGGTCGGCCTTCAGCCCTCGGCACCGGGAATGGTCGGCTTTTTGCCGTCGCAAACCGCTGTGTCCGCGTTCGATGGCACATTCCGGATTCCAGATGTTCCCGCCGGTTCTTACCGGGCCATGGCGGAATTTACCAATGAACCCGTCGCCGACTGGGTCGTGGACCCGGTCCCCGTCACGGTTGCCGCCGGGGAATCCACCTCCGGGGTGCAGATGGAGGCGTATAAAGGCGGCGTTGTGGAGGTGACGGTTCGTGGAAAAAATACGCACAAACCTCTTGCCGGCGCGGAAGTCTCGATGGACAGCGAAGGTAACAATCGTGGCGCCGTAACGGGAACGAATGGGGTGGCTTACTTTCGACTTTCGCCGGGCCAGTTCAACGTGTTTGTAACCAAACAGAATTGGGCCCAGGTTCAGGAGCAGGCCGCCGTAACAGACGGACAAACGACCGAACTCAACGTTGAATTGCCTGAGCCGTTCATCGTCCGCGGCGTTGCGCGCGACACCTCCGGCGCGCCGGTCGCAGGCGCGAATGTCAGCGTATTCCCGGATTATGCGAACGGCGGCCCGGGCGCAAAAACCGACGCAAACGGACATTACGAAGTGAGCTGGCAGGAACCTTCCTGGGTCGGCGCGGCAAACCAAAGTTTTTATCTCCTCGCGAGAGATTCCAATCGAAAACTGGCGGCCATACAGGAAATAGATGAAACCACGTCAAATCTCGATCTAACTTTAAAACCCGCGATGAGTTTGTCCGGTCGCGTGCAGGATCCCAATGGAAAGCCGGTCACCAACGCGACGGCTTATATCATGTGTTATCAGGAAGATTCGAGTTTTAGCATCAGCCGCCAACGCATCTCCACCGATGAGCAGGGCCGCATCCACGCGGATGCGTTGCCGCCGGGCCAACGTTACGGATGGTATGTTTCCGCCCGCGGTTTCGGCAGCGCCCAGGGGCAAATGGATGCCGCGGATCCCACGGCGGACCACTATGATTTTCCCACGCTGGTCCTCAAGTTCGCCAACCTCAAGCTCGCCGGCCGCGTGCTTGGACTGGATGGCGCGCCCGCAGCCGGCGTTCAAATCTTTATGCAAGGCGACGGCCAGCCAGCCGGTAATGCTGTTACCGATGCCGATGGACGGTTCGCCTTTGACGCCGTCTGTGAAGGCCCGGTGACAGTGACCGCCAATTCGAAGGGCGCTTACGGCCAATCCCAAGCCATGGGCGGCGATACCAATGTAGTCATTCGATTTTCAGGAAATGCCTATACGATGGCAGCGCCACAAAAGGTGACCGGGTCCGTCTTCGATGCCAACGGCAATCCTGCCGTCGGCGTCCGCGTTATCGTAACGCCAAGCATGGGACAGGTGGATGTCGCAAAAACTGATGACAGCGGCGCATTTACGGTCACCTGGCAACCCCAACCCGGAATGCGCGGGGCGAAGTATTTCGCCATCGCGCGCGATGTCGAGCACAACCTCGCCGCGATTGAACCCGTAAACACCGATAAAACGCGCGTGGACCTGCGGTTGGGGCCGGCGCTTTCCATTTCGGGGACCGTGCAGGACACCAAAGGCGCGCCATTGACCCGCGCAAATATCAATGTAAACCTGATGGCCGGGAATATGGGCGGCATGGTGGAATATCAGAGAATCAAGATAAACCCGGATGGGACTTTCACGATTCCAGCGTTGCCCATGGGTGAACGATATTGGGTTTTTGCTAGGGACGACGGCTACGGTTCCGGGCAGAAAAATATCGGGATGACTGAAAGCAAGACCAACCACATTCAGTTGACGCCGTTCAAACTGAAAACCGCCGACCTCCAACTGGCCGGCCGGGTGTTGGACAAGAACGGCAAGCCGTTGCCCGGCGCGATGGTATTTATTAATGGCAAAGGCCAGCCGAATGGCAATACCCAGGCTGACGGCTCCGGCCATTTCAAATTCAAAGTCTGCGATGGGACGGTGCAGGTTTACGCGTTTTTGCAATCCGGCTCGGGCCGAAACAATTCCGGCATGTCGTTTGCGCGCGGGGGAGATACCGATGTCGTTGTAAAAATGGGCACGCAACAGCGGCAACGCCAAGTCGTCATACGGGAAATTCCGCTGAAACCCCAGCCTTGGACCTTGGCCGCCCTCGTCTCCTGGCCAACGACTCATAAAACCGGCGCCATCGTTCTGCTCTCGCTGCAAGCCGCGGCTCTCCTGGGAACCGGCGGCGGCATCTTCTGGTTCACCCGCAAACGCAGCCTGGCCTGACGCCAACACAGGACCCAGGATTATACGCCGGACCGCATGGCCCCTCGCGGACTTGACATAAAGTCCCAGACCAGCCGCAAATACTCCGGCTGGTAATTGGCAGGAACCGAACCGCCATACGCCACGTGACCGTAGAGGAAGGCCAGATGCGCCAGCGCATCGGCGGCTTCCGGCATCTCGCCGCCCACCCGCCGACAAAATTCACGCGGAGTTTGCGGCGAACCTGCTTTGGCATCTTCTTCGATTGCCCAGCTTTGCAAAGCGTCGTAACTGTAAATGATCAGTTTCTCCGGCGACCATAACCGGTCCTCGCCAGTGAGAAACGGATTCTTGAAAGCCTTAAACGGCTGCGCTTCCAGCATCTTCGGCGCCTCCTGCCGAGTCAATGCCGCAGGCCGAAGCCATCCAAATAGTTCAGCGATAAAATTAAGGATGGCACTCCAGGCACTCCGTAGTGCCATCCCAATGAGAGCCCAATACCGGACCAACAGCCAGAGCAGACCCGCCGCAGCAATCAGCCAAAACAAAACTTTCACCCATGGAAAAATCGTGCCCGCCAGCGGAGTCATCGTTGGCAGAGTCTTTCGCGGATTCCCATTGCCAGTCTGGCCTGTAGGCGTGCCTTGATTGGAACTCCCGCCGGTTTGTTGATTGCCCTGGCCTTTTGCGCCGGAATTTTGATTCTGATTTGGATTGGACGCCGGGCCGGATGGTTGCTGGTTATTCGCCTGCTGGCCGCTGGCAGTCGTCGGACTGCCGGCCCGGCCTGGACCGGCGCCGTGCGGATTGAACCGCGCTGCATATTCGCTGGCGCGGCGTAATTGATAGTCCACGTGATAGCGCAAGGTTCCCCATGCCTCGCCTGCTCCCGGCCTGGGCAATAACAACGAGAGACACAGCACCATTGCCGCTCCAACAGCGCCAAATCGGACCCAACCGAAGGCAATATGCGGCGGCATCACCACGTAACGCTGCCGAAGGTAACGTCGAAGTCCGAGGAAACTGGTGGTCACCAACAATCCCAGGGCTGCGGCCAGATATAGAAAGAGGTAAACGAAGCCCTCCCGCCGCGCCGCGAAATCCCCGGCTGGCAGCAACATCTGGCCCACCCCGAAAATTGGCAGGGCCGCTAATGAAAAATAAATCAACCAGACGCCCGGTATTTGCGAACTGACCGGCTTTTCACGCTTTGGCGATGAAACTGAGACCGATGGGGTTGGAGGCTGGGCGGCAGTTTCCGCGGCAGAAGCCGGCTTCCTTTTAAATAACCGCGGCACTCGTCGGAGCGATTGCAATAATCCCTGTCCAGAGGCGTCCGCCTCCTCATCAATCAGGGTGCAGTTGCAAGTTAACTTGTGGGCCGTGAACCAGACGACCCCCAGTAAAAACGCGCCGAAAACCACATTGGGCTGCACCTTGGCCAGGTAGAGCCATGTCGCCAACGCCAACGCCAGTCCATAAGCCATCGCGTGTCCATCCCCCTGCTCAATGCCGATTCGCGCAATGAGCACCACGGCCAGCACGAACCAAAACAGCACCCACCGCACCCCTCCAGCACCTTCTCCCCGGTAAAAGACTTCAATCAGAAAAAAACAAACGCTATGCACCATCACGATGATCAAAACCGGACTGACGGCAATGACCAAATAATCGGCGAGCGTCTTGGTTGGTTTCCGCGTGTCCATATTACCGGATAATCGCCTGGGCGCAGAGATTCGTGACTGCTTCTTCCGAATTGACCATGTGAAAATTAATGTTTTGGGCGAGCAAAATCCCGGCCCAGTCCGGAGGTTTGGCCCAGTCCGGCAACACATCGCCGCCGGCAATGACGACGATGGCCGCGACTAAAAATCCACTCCGGACCAATTCACCCAGGGACTGCGCCATTTCGGGCGTCACATGGCTGAGCACCGCCACCACGGTCGCATCCTGTGGAATTCGCGCGCACGCCTCGCTGACCAGACTTGAAAAATCCATGCCGTCAGTTTGCTCCAGTCGCGCCAGGGCTTCGAGGATGCGCAAAAAATTATCGGAGGTCTTGCGTGTCGGCACCACCACCGGTTGCATCCGGGTGTTTTCGACAAGTGTGGCGGCTTGTTGCCGGGCCAGCGTGCGATTGAGAAATTCTCCACGCCAGCCTTCCTCGCGAATGCGGTCAGCGGCGTCGCGGCCATTGGTGATCAAACCAATTTGCTGTCCTTGGAGCGACACGGCGTTGGCAAGCGCCGCCGCGGTCACAATGGCAAGTTCGGATGAATTTGGCCCCGCGGGACCGCGATAGCTTTTTTCGTGAAAATCGAGCAGGAGGGTGGTGCCGGCCACGCGTGAATTCTCATAGACCCGGCTGTGCAATTGGCCGGTCCGGGCCGTTGCCCGCCAATGAACGCGATTCAGCGGATCGCCTTGTTGAAACAAACGCACTCCTGCCAGCCGCGTCGGATCTTCAAACAACCGGTGCGCCACCCGAATTTCCCCTATGGGCCGGCGTGACGCCAGGCTGTAACCTTGCAATGGCAGGACTTTGGGCAATACCAGCACGAACTGTGGCTCAGTCAGCAGCCGGTAACGGCGGTGCAAACCAAAGACATCGCCCGTCTCCACAAGCAACGGTCCAAATTGAAAATAGCCGCGCTGAAGAAATTTGACATCATACTCCAACGCTGTTTCTGTCTCGCGCGGGGCCAGCCGTGTGAGCGCAACCCGCGCGCCGTCCACCTCCAAACGCCGGCGTGGAAAGGACGCCGCGCCGGGAATTGAATCCTCCAGCAGCATCCATGGAACGGACAAAGGACCGCGGTTCTCCACTTCCACGGTCACCCGAATGGAATCACCAATTTCACGCACCTCGTCCACTTCCATCCGGCGCGCCACCAGGTTTTCCGTCCACGCGTATGCCAGCAGACGGCTCAACAGCAGGACCCCGCCCAGAACATACATGGCATAGACCAGCAAATTTAAGTGGAATGCCAGCCCCAACACCAACAAGACGACGATGCCAACGCCCCATTTCATAGCGATTATTGGACTGGAGCCGTTACCGTGGGCACGGCGACTGAATTCATGATTTCTTCCAATACCGCGGGCACGTTCTTTTTGCGCAACCGGCTTTCCGGGCGCAAGATCACGCGATGACCCAATACATAGGGCAGCACCTGCTTAATATCGTCCGGCAGCACAAAGCCATAACCCTGGATGGCGGCAAACGCCTGCGCGCACCGTGACAAAGCCATGGACGCCCGCGGACTTCCACCCAGCATGATGTCGAAATGCTCCCGCGTGGCCCGCATGATTTCCACGACATAACGGGACACCTTTTCATCCACCCGCACCTGCCGGACGGCTTGTTGACACGCAATGACATCTTCAGTGGCCACTGCTGTTTCCAAAGTCTCCAGCGGGTCCTGCGTTTCGAATCGTTGCAACATCGCCACCTCATGTTCCAAATCGGGGTACCCAAGGCTCAGCCGCACGAGAAAACGGTCCAGTTGCGCTTCCGGCAACGGAAACGTCCCTTCGTGGTCCACCGGATTTTGCGTCGCCACCAGGAAAAACGGCGCCGGCAGAACGTAACGATTGCCGTCCACGGTCACGGCGCGCTCGGCCATGGCTTCCAGCAGCGCCGCTTGTGACCGCGGCGTGGCACGATTGATTTCATCCGCCAAAACAATCTGGGCAAAAACCGGCCCGGGGCGGAACTCAAAATCAGCCGTCTTGGGATTAAAGACCGAACTGCCGGTGATGTCATTGGGCAGCAAGTCGGGCGTGCATTGAATCCGCTTGAAATTGCCTCCGATGGTGCGCGCAAACGCGCGGGCCAATACCGTCTTGGCCACCCCCGGCACATCTTCCAGCAAAACGTGGCCGCCGGCAAAATAGGCCATCACCGTCAGAACGATTTCATCATGCTTGCCCACGATGACTTTCTCAATATTGTCAACAATCCGATTGGCGACAGGCGCCACCACGGAATCAGCGGGTTCGCGTTCCGCGGCCGGCTGGATTTGCGGCCGATCCATCGCGCGGGCGCGATTGACGGCAACGGAATTATCGGAGCCGCAATGGGGGCACTTCACCGGCTGACCGGCCGGGAAAAGATTCATTTCAAAAGATTGGCCGCAATAGACGCAGGTGATTTTGGACATATTGGTCGGTGGCGATACGAACTGTCGCGCCGGGGATGAAGACGTGTCAAGCGCGAATGGCGACAGCAGGGCTGCATTTTACATGGACTCGTGTCAATCAGCTCCGTCATTCCAATCATTTTTATGAGATAAAATGCGCCGACGATCTTGACTAATGATGTTCCCGCCATTCTAATATACGCAAATAGTTTCCGACATTTGAATATGAGCCTGCCTCGATGGTTTTCTTTCGTGTTTTTATCCTTTGCGCTTGATGTTCGCGGTGCGGAGTATGGTTCAACGATTCCCCGCGTTGAATCGGTGGCTCCGGGTATTTGGCGCATCCATTTCGGCAACCCCGAACCGTTCACGCCAACGCATTTTCGCACCGCGGCCCTGGACACCGTGGGCCTTGAAAAAATGCCTTTCAACCAGCCGATGCCTCTTGATCCCGGACAAATTTCATGCCGGATTTCAGACCGCGGATGTTCGGTGCTCCTGCCCATGAAACCGGGAGAAAGCATCTACGGCCTGGGTCTGCACACGGAACTTTTTGACATGACGCAAACAACCAGTGGCCAGACGGGGCGTCGGGTAGTTCTCAAACCGACGGACTCGCCGGAAAACGACCTGGGCGAATCCCATGCTCCGGTGCCGTTTTACGTCTCTTCCGAAGGCTACGGAATTTTCGTGGACACGGCCCGGTTCGTGTCATGCTATACGGGAGATGTCGCGCCGGTTGGCCGCAGGATGAAAACCATGCTCGTGGACGTGCCGGCGGCAAAGGGGCTGAACATCTATGTGTTTGCCGGACCCACGATGCTTGACGCCGTTGAGCGCTATAATCTTTTTTCGGGCGGCGGAGTGGTGCCACCCCTGTGGGGGTTGGGCGTTCAATATCGCGGATACGGACAATTCGGCGCCGCCGAATCGCTCGTTCTGGCCGCTCATCTCCGTGCCGAGCATATCCCGTGCGACGTATGGGGCGTCGAGCCGGGCTGGCAATCCGCGAGCTATTCATGCTCGTTTGTCTGGGACACCAACCGCTTTCCCGACCCGGACGGTTTCCTTCGGAAAATGCGCGACATGGGGTATCGCCTGAATTTCTGGGAACACGCATTTACGGCTCCATCGTCTCCGATTTATAATGAGCTTCAACCGTGGTCGGGAAATTACCTGGTCTGGGGCGGGTTGGTGCCGGATTTTGCGGCGCCCCAGGCCCGAAAGATATTTCTCAAGCAAAACGACGTGTCACTATTCGACCGGAATGTCGAAGCAGTAAAACTGGATGAATGCGATTATCAGCCCGAATCTCCCACGCCCTGGTCGTTCCCACCGGCGACGGCATTTCCGTCCGGCTTGGACGGGGAAGTGATGCATTCCCTGTTCGGGGTGCTATACCAGCAGACGATGCTGGAGCCTTACCAAAAAAAGGGGTTGCGTACGTGGGGATTGGTGCGCGATTCGCAAGCGCTGGCCAGCCCACTGCCCTATGTCCTCTACAGTGATTCCTACGATCCCCGATGTTACGTTCGCGGCGTCGTGAATGAGGGATTCAGCGGCCTGCTTTGGACCCCGGAAGTACGGGACGCTGCTTCAATCGAGGACTTGTATCGCCGGATTGAAACCGTGATTTTCTCGTCCGACGCCGTCATTAACTCGTGGTTTATTAAAAATCCAGCGTGGGACCAGGTGGACCGCCACAAAAACAACCGGGGCGAGCTTATGCCCGGGCGCGAGACCGTCACTGACACCGTTCGCAAATTGTTACAATTGCGGATGAGTTTCATCCCCTATCTCTATACCGCATTCAACGAGTATTATTCAACCGGCAAACCGCCGATTCGCGCCATGGTATTGGATTGGTCGGATGACCCCAACGCCCGCGAAATTGACGATCAATTTATGTTCGGTGATTCCGTGCTGGTCGCCCCGATGTTTGCCGGCCAGAACAGCCGCGCCGTTTATCTTCCCGCCGGAGATTGGTTCGATTTTTGGACCCATGCGAAGTTCAGCGGCGGAACAACCATCGAAGTCACCAACGGCATCGCCCGGATTCCCCTGTTTGTAAAGGGCGGAACCTTGTTGCCACTGGCCGAGCCGTTGGAATCCATCAAACCGGACACGTGTTTCAGCATCACCGTCAACATCGTCGGCAACCAACCCGCGGACTTCACGCTTTATGAAGACGACGGCACTACTTCCGATTATGCACGAGGCCGGCAAAATCAGATTCATCTCCATGCCGATGGCGCCAGCCATTCCGTCCTGAGCAGCGGCAATTATCATGGGCCGCCTCGTTTCAAAATCACCGGCTGGAAACAGTTTTGACCCGTATAGCATTTGCAACGGTCATGCAAGTTGTTGTAAATGAATAAGATAGTTCGGACACCTCGGCACAAGAAAAAATTTGTTCGAGGGTCGAATTTTTTGCTTGACAGCTTCCGGCGTTCATATAAAGTTCTGGACACGAACAAATCCCAAACCTGAGCTTTGAGACGTTTTTGCGTCCATGCGAAAGATTGACTTAAATAATTTTCAGGTGGCGACGAGTGAAACGGCGCGCGATATCAACAGCCGGATTATGTTGAATTTGGTGCGCAAACATCAGCCCATTTCCCGCGCCGATTTGATGCGTTATTCGGGACTGCAGCGCAGCACGGTTTCCGTCATCACAGAACAGTTGATCTCCGAACGATGGTTGCGCGAAGGCGATACCGGCCAACTGCCTCGCGGTCGCCGCCCCACCTTTCTCCACCTCAATGAGGACCGCGCCGGCTTTTTTGGAATCAACGTCCGCCCGTTCACCACCAACATGGCTTTGGCCAATCTGACCGGCGATTTCGTCATCCAGGAGGCGATGCCGACCCCGAGCAACGCGGATCAATTCGTGGAACACGTCAGCCGCCGCATCCGTGAATTAATGGCCGAATACCCCCAAATGTCATACGAGGGCATTGGGGTCAGCCTGCCCGGACGCGTGGATTTGTCGTCCCAAAAATTCGTCTTCGCCCCCAATCTGGGCTGGCGCGAGGAGGATTTGAAAGAGCGGCTGGAGGCCGCCGCCGGCTTGCCCGTGGATTTGGAAAACGAAGCCAACGCCTGCGCGCTCTCCGAATATTGGTTCGGACACCATTCGGATGGCGCCCGCAATTTGATTGCCGTGGCCGTCTCGGAAGGCATCGGGGTGGGAATGATTTTGAACGGCCAGATTGTTCGCGGGCCTTCCGGACTGGCCGGCGAATTTGGCCACGTGGCGCTCACGGAAGGCGGGCCTGCCTGCGCCTGCGGCAATCAAGGTTGTTGGGAGGTTTATGCCTCCAATTCCGCCGCCGTGCGTTATTACCTGGAATCCAAATCGCGGCCCGCGCGGAAGAACGGCGCGGGAACCTCATTTGAAGACGTGCTGGAATTTGCCGAGAAAGGCGACCTCAGGGCTTTGGCCGCCCTCGATCGCATGGGCCATTATCTCGGCGTCGGCATTGCCATGCTGCTCACCGGGCTGGCGCCCGATGTCATCGTGGTCGTCGGCGAAGTCACCCGCGCCTGGGACCGCATCGAGCCGATCATCAGCGAAGTAGTCAAAAAACGTTCATTCACGCACGCCACCACGCGCATTATTGCCAGCGGCCCCGCCCCGCAACCGCGGCTTCGCGGCATCATTGCGCTGGTTTTGCAAAAACATTTCGGCGCGCCTGCCATCGCATGAAACCAATCAAATCATTTTACTTATTTTGTTCGGACTGCGAACTATATAATTAGTTTTTACTATGAATACTGACACTGTTCTCGAATTAAAATTCACAAAAGACAACTCCGGGGGCGGCTCATCCAGCCTCGCCTCCGAAATCACGCGGCGAATCAGGCGCAGTGTCGCCTATATGGCCGAGCATTTGGATGAGCCGCTGCAGGTCTCCGCCCTGGCGGCCCACGCCAATGTCTCGCCCTCGCACTATTTCGCTCTCTTCAAACAACACATTGGCCGCCCGCCCATCGACTTTTTTATCCGCCTGCGCATGAACCATGCCC
>DATJSQ010000268.1:0-7612 GCA_035503995.1 Verrucomicrobiia bacterium
TTTGGGAATTGAATAACGTATTATGGCCCTTACAGCATACGCGCCCGTTTCATGGCAACGCATGAGCGATGCTGTTGAAAAAGTCAGGCGCCGCTTGCTGCGGGCGGCGGCGGCTCTGGACCAGGCGAAAATTCCGTACGCCGTGGCCGACGGCAATGCTGTGGCTGCGTGGGTTTCGCGCGTGGATGAAGCGGCTGTTCGCAACACTCAGGACGTGGACGTTGTTTTGCGTCGGGCAGATTTGCCGTCGGCTCGCCGGGCACTTGAACAAGCAGGTTTTATTTACCGGCATGCAGCGAGTATGGACATGTTTCTGGATGGTCCGAATGCAAAGGCGCGGGACGCGGTCCACATTGTCTTTGCCGCGGAAAAGGTCCATGAGGATTACGTGGCGTCCGTACCCGATGTTTCAGAATCGGAAAGCACAGAATCCTTCAGACTCCTTTCCCTTGATGCCCTGGTGCGAATGAAGCTTACTTCCTTTCGTGACAAAGACCGTGTGCATATCCGCGATCTCATTGACGTGGGGCTGGTTGACGCCAGTTGGCTGGAAAAAATCCCAATGCCCTTGCGTCCGCGGCTGCGTCAGCTTTTGGATACGCCTGAAGGCTGATTGTGCACTTCATGGTGTCGCTCTTGCTCCTGAGCTTCACTTTCAGTATCGTTCGGTGGCGCTATGAACTACCACGTACGGCGGCGGGGAGAGTACCTGGGATGCTTCCCGCTGGAAGAATTGGTGCGGCGGCGGGACAGCGGCGAATTCACTGGCGTTGAGTATGTTCAAGCGGAAGGCACGAACGACTGGCAGCCGATGGGGATGGTTTTAAAGCAAGGTTATCGTACAACACCCCCGCCAGTACCGCAGACGGTGGTCCGTCATGGTCCCAACCCCGCATTGGTTTGGGGAGGGGTCGCCGGGGGCGTTATTCTATGCGTTCTATTCGTGGGAGTCATGGCGGTCATGATGGCCCGGTTTCAGCGAAACGATGGTCAACGAAACTATGACAGAGCAGCGCCTTTAGACCAACGCTCCTCCGCCAATGCTTTCAATGAACTGAATCCTCATGCGGTGGCCACGGCCGGCAAACCGATAATTTGGAGCAATGACACTCTGACCGTTACCGACGAACGAAAACGACAGCGCGCATTTCGTTTCAAAGTGTGGGTGGATGGCTACGAAAAATACGGCAGGCGCAATCCTGAATGCGATGCAGAGGCCGGCCTGTTTTTGCGCGCCTACGTCGCGCACTATTACGGCGGTCCGGAAACCACGAATTTCATGTCGCTGGCCGTTGAAAGCGATAAACTCGCCGGAGACACCAATTGCACAGACCCGCTCGTATTGACAGTAGCGGCAGCCGAGAGCCTGAACCGTGCTGATTCCATCCATCGATTCCGGCGCGCTCTGGCGGCGTATCCGGGTTCGTCGCACAAGGCCTGCCCGCAATTTTACGCGACCGTGCGACTCGCCGGGTTGTTGGGCTACGACTCAGACCAGGCCGGACCCCTGCAAACTTCCGCATTGCAACTGTTGAAACAATGCTTTACCGACGGAAGCTTCACTACCAACGATCAGCAGGACGTTGCCGATATGTTCATAAACGGATGGGGATACCGTTTTTTCCAGCGGAACGCCTTGTCCGTTTGCGACATCGCCAGCAACGCAGGCCCGCAATACCGATGGCTGAGCGCGACGTTGAATGGAGAGCACGAAGTGGTGGAAGCATGGGCTGCGCGCGGCGGGGGTTACGGCAACACTGTTGCGGATAAAAGCTGGACGGATTTTCATTTGCACCTGGGCGCTGCCCGCCGTGATTTTACCGACGCATGGCAGATGGAACCGAATTGGCCCATTGCGCCGGAAAGAATGATTTATGTGTCGCTGGGCGACTCGGACCTCGATGAAATGCGCATCTGGTTCGACCGGACGACCAGGGCGCAAATCGATTATCCGCGGGCGTGGATTGACCTGCGGTTGGGTCTGCACCGGCGCTGGTACGGCAACGAAAAAGCAATGCTTGCATTGGGAGTGGCGGCCATTAATACCGGGCGGTACGACACGGACGTTCCGCGCAAATACATCGACTGCATCTACGACGCCGAGTCCGAAATGGGTGTTCCGTTTGGAAAACATATTTTCGGGCGTGACGATATCTGGCCAAACGTGAAGCGGATGTATGACGGTTATATAAACGCGCCATCGCAAAAGGAATATCTGAGAGACTGGCGGACATCCTACGCTGTCACGGCCTACTTCGCGGGCAGGTACGACGTTGCCCGGGCGCAGCTTGAAGCGCTGGACTGGAATCCAGTGGCCTCAGCCATGGAGAATTGGAAAGTTGACCTCTCACTCATGCCACTGGAAGTGGCCGCGCGCACAGGACCGCTCGGAGTGAAAGTTTCAGAGGCGGAAAGGACCCGCGAACGCGGCGATTTCTCCAAATCAATGAAAGATTACGCCGGATTGAAAGAGGCTCCCGAGGCGGACGACAGGACCCGCCAATTCATCCAGTGCCGGTTATCGGAACTATCCGCGGAACAACGGCTGAACGCGGGCGAATGGATCGGTCTTTTGCCATCGCGCGATGACGATCCCGATTGGGTATTCAGCCAGGGCAAAGTCCATGTTTTGCCCGACAGCGCGGTGGAAGTGGAGTCCGGCTCGGCTGGACATATGTTTTATTCGCGTGTCCGGGCCGGAACGGATTTTGAAGTGCGCGGCCAGTTTGAGCTGGTCCGGTCGGGAGACAGCAATTTCGAGGGCGGCGTAGTCATGGGCGTGCCGGATTTTCGCGGTTACAACTGGTATGGCTTCCGCATCGAACGACAAAAAGAAGAAGGCGATGTCGCTTGCTTCTCGCGCGGATGGTCGCGCCCGGAAATCATTCGGCATATCGTATTGAATGATGTGACCAACTCGTTCGACCTGACCTTCGAGGACGGCAAAGTCACCGCCTCTGTGAACGGTATTGATGTTCTTGAGCACGCCGATCCGCCTGCGGAAATCGATGTGCCGGACAGTTCATTTCTGGTCGGATTGGGGGCGTTTGGCGACAGCCCGGGCACGGTCATACGTTATCGCAACGTTCAATTGAGAACGCTGTGACTTTGTCTTCGTTGAAACGTTAAAACGTTGAAACAACAGGAGGCCGGGCCGCACACGCGGATTACGTGTTGCGTTGCGTCAAGGATAGCACGGTCATCTTTGGCTTTTCTTGACGCGGTGCGTTTCAACGTTTTAACGTCTCACGTTCCCCCCGCGTCCGATAAAGCACGTCCACCACGTTTCTGAGGTATTGTTCGTCCGCCAGGCCATCGGTGGCTTCGGGGGGAAATTCGACTTTTGCGCGGAAATGGGCCGCCAAATCATTAAAAATTTCAACGCGCGCGACGGGCTCAAATTCATCACGGCGCAATAACGTTTGCAGGGCGATGCCCGCTTCGACGGGAGAGGCATTCTGCCGAAGCCGGGCAACCAGGTGAGGAAATTGCCGCAATGAATTGAATTTGCCGGCCAGAAGCTGGTCCAGGTCCGGCTCAAAGACCCGGGGGCTGCGAACGACGACGGTGTTGGCTGCGAGGTCGCCGAGGCGCTGGCATCTGGGACTCAGCCAGCACGCCACGCCGCCCGCAAAATAGAATAGAGGCAATGTATCCACAAAACGCAACAAATTGCGCACGACGATTTGGTTGAATTGCAGCCGCATCCCTTCGACGTCCACGACTCGCAACCGGAAAAGTTTTTTCCCAATCGTTTGCCCCCGCCAGCTCCATTCAAAGAAGATTCCATAACCGACCCAAATGACGAACCATCCGACTATACCCAAAGCGATCGCAAAACCGCCGGCGACAATCCCCAAAAGAGAGAAGGAGATTTCCAAAACAATCAATATGACCAGAATCACGAGCAGGTCGATAAACCATGCCAGAAAACGAGTCACCGGACCTGCGAGCGATTGGGCAAATACGATGCCCTCCGGCGTCCGGATAACCAGGGTGCTCGTTTTCATTTGCCCATTTCCTGTCGATCCTCGTTGCGCCTGCCGGACTTTGAGAGAAAGAGAAAGAGCAGCGTCAGTTCAACGCAGCCAAACGCAATTTTCACATCATAGGGAATGATCGGTTCGTGATATTGCGAAAGAAAGGCTTCCACAAAACCAGCCCAGACCAGGAGGAGGGCGACGCCAAAAATGAGGGTGACCACGTCCGGAGCGATGGCGCGCATCCGCGTCTGCAGCGTCAAGCGGTTGCCGCGCCCAATGATGGCCATCGCCAGCATAAAGCCGGCCTGGCCCGCGATCAGGATCGCGGGAATTTCAATCACTCCGTGCGGCATCAGCCAGCCCAGCAGAAACTTTGTTTCTCCCGCGCGGATGTAATCCACAGCCACAGCGCCCAGGTTGATGCCGTTGTAAAAAAGTATCAAAATCGTACCGAACCCCCAGCTCACGCCCAGGGCGAGCGTCAGGATGGCGACCTTGATGTTGTTGGTCATCAACTGCGCGGAAAAAGTCGATTTCATTCCGTGGAGCGGATCGCCTTGCGCCTTTTCCTCTTCCGCGACGCGTTTGGCCGGGTCCTGCATCAGTGCCGAGAAAGGCATTAATACAGGCTTGGAATCCGGGTCCAGGGCAATGGCGCCGCCTCCAAACAGGCAACCGGCAACCGTAATGGCCACCGCAAGATAGAAAGCGCCAATATGCCGGCGGAACGTCTGCGGCAGTGTTTGCAATACCCACTCGAGCGGATAAAACTTTCTTTGCCGGTCCCGCGTTTCATGGATTTCGCCATAGGCGCGGCTGACAAGATTTTCCAGGTAGCGCTTGGTTTCCGGTTCGGAGGAAAAGGTGTTAATTCTGGCCAGGCCCGCCGCGGTGCGCTCATAGAGTTGATGAAACCGTTGCAATTGTTGAAGCGACATTTTGGCCTCGGGGTCGCTCTCAAGGTGGTCCAGCTGCTTTTCCAGCTCGGCCCAATAAGACCGTTCGTTCGCGATAAAACGTTGGAGGTCAACAATCACAACAATTGCCTTTGTTTGACGCTCAGGTATTGCGACACCAATTCGGCGCTCAATCGCTCGTTTTTGAGCAGCGAAAATTGCACGCCCATTCGTCCCAGGATTTTTTGCAATTCACGCAATTTTTGCCAGCGCAAATGGCCCCCTAATTCTTTATAAATGTCGTCCAGGTCCTTTACCGCCGGATTTGAAAAAAGCGGCTTAACCCCGGGCGGCTGCAGCATATTCACCAAAATCAGATGTTGCCTGCGAATCAGCGCCAAACTGCGAACAAAACTTTCCGCAACGGCTGGGTCATCGAGAGCGGTGAGAAAAATCAGCAACGCACGGCGGCGTAACCGTAATCGGATAAAGGTGCACAGTTCGTCGAAGTCCGGCGTGACGATTTCGGGTTGCAAGGTGTAGAGGGCGTCCCGGCAGGCGTTGTAATGAGCCTGCCCATTTTTGGCGCGCACGAATTTTTCCACCTTGTCGCCGAAGGCCAGCAACCCGAACGAATCGCCTTGCTGTTCGGCGGCCAGTCCCAGCACCAGCGCGGCGGTAACAAACCGCTCCAGCGCCGATGCGTCGCCAATGCTTTCGCCCGCGGTGCGCGCGCTCAATCGCGACCTGTCTACGATGACATAGACCTCCTGGGTCTTCTCGATTTGGAACAGTTTTGTGATCGGTTTGCCCCGGCGCGCCGTCGCCTTCCAATGAATCTCATCGTAACCGTCTCCAGGCATGTAATCGCGCAGTTTTTCAAAATCCCGCCCTTTTCCAACCTGCCGTTGGGCGTGCAAACCGAAGTGTCCGCGATTCAGAAAGAGGGCCGAAAGATTTTTGCGGTCGTTTAAAAGATTTGGGTACACCCGAATTTCCGACTGAACAGGCACCGGCTTGCGGGCGGCCCAAAGGCCCAGAGGGGATTCACCCTCGAGGTAGACTTCATTGAACTTATAATTCCCGCGCTTGCGCGGAGTGCAGGACCATGACAATTGAGACCATTCGCTTTGAGCGGGTAATTGGGCGTCCAGCACATCGGTAGATGACTCGATTTCCCGGGGCCACGGCAAGCCGATACGCATGGTCCGCCGGCGCTGCTTCTGGTTGCGAATCCCCAATTTCAGGATTGCTTCGCGGTCTTTGGACATGCGTGCCACCGCGGGAAGTTCCACGCTGATTCCGGCGATATTTTTTCGCGCTGCGATCGCGTCAGCCATCGCCAATAGCAATAATATTCCCATCATCGCGAATGATGGCGCGGCCATGTCCGGCGCCGTTCCGGCAAGAAAGGCGCACGGCAATACGACCAGGGAGGTCCAAAACAGCAATCTGGCGCGTGGAACAATCATCGCGGAACGGCAATCTGTTGCAAAACTTGCTGGATGACTTCGAGCACCGTAAGCCCTTCAATTTCAAATTCCGGCCGCAAAATCAGGCGATGTTCCAAAACGCAGGGCGCCATGGTTTTAATATCGTCCGGTGTGACAAAATCCCGCCCGGAAATAGCGGCATAGGCGCGGGAGGCCATGATGAGTGATTGTGTCGCGCGCGGGCCGGCGCCGACCAAAATGCTTTCATGCGACCGCGTCGCCCGCACGATGTCCACGAGATAGGCGGTCAATTCTTCGCGCATGACCATGCCGGAAAGTTCCTCGCGTAATCCCCGCAGATCGTCTGCTTTGATTACTGCCTGGACTGCGTTTTGCGCGAGCAGGTTTTCCGGCGCATCTTTTGTCATCGTCCGTTGCGCCAGCGATAACTCCTCGGCGCGGTCGGGCGGGACCATGGTAATTTTGAGCATGAACCGGTCTTTCTGAGCTTCCGGGAGCGGATAAGTGCCTTCGTATTCAATCGGGTTTTGCGTGGCAAAAACCGTAAAGTTCGGGGGCAACGAATGAGTTTCCCGGTCAATGGTCACCAGACGTTCCTGCATGGCCTGCAACAGGGCCGATTGCGTCTTGGCGGGGGCCCGGTTGATTTCGTCGGCAAGAAGAAAGGACGTGAAGACCGGGCCTTTTATCAGGGAAAACTCGTTGCGTTGCAAATTGAAAACATTGGTGCCGATGATATCGGCGGGCATCAGGTCGGGAGTAAATTGGATGCGCGCGAACTCGGCGCCCAGTACGCGGGCCAATGTCCGAACCAAAAGAGTCTTGGCGACGCCGGGCACGCCTTCGATGAGCGCGTGGTTGCCCGTAAAGATGCAGATGAGAGCTTTCTCGATGACTTCCCGCTGGCCGATGATGACCTTGCTGGTTTCTTCCCGCGCCTGTGCGAGCACTTCCTTGAGCCGGTCTGTATTCATAGTTTTTGATTTTGAGTTCCGAGAGTTTCTGTAATTTTTCTGTAAGTTTCAACGGCGCTCCTGTTTGGACCCGTATTTCCCGCGGCGAAATCGGCCTCAGCCTGTTGATATCTTCCCGTCAATTGTTTCCCGCCTTGCGTGACTGATTTTTTCCATTCGTCAAAACAAGTTGCCATCAAATCGCGCGGGGGAATGCAACGCCGGAGCAAATTCACAAAACCCGCGGCGGAATCCTTTCCGGCGACAAAACGTTCCGCTCGCTCGTCTGCGAGTGCCGGGACCAGGCTGGAGGAATGTTTCCAAAT
>DATJSQ010000269.1:0-14286 GCA_035503995.1 Verrucomicrobiia bacterium
AAAAACCTCAGTACTCATCCTTGCACTGTGCGCTTGGTTCGGCGCCAGCACCGTTCAGGCCCAGCTTATTGGTTACGAGCCGTTTAATTATCCCACAGGGGCTTTCCTGAATGGCACCGCCTGCACCGGCACCGGGTTTACCGGTAATTGGACGTTGTCAGGACCGGCCACGATCATTGGCGGTTTGACCTACCCCAGTCTCCCGACGACGGATAACGCCTTCCAGCAGTCGCCCGCCGGACAGCGCGATTCCGTGTCTCTCTCAACCCCGCTCTCCAGTGGAACAGTGTATATCAGCTTTCTTTACAATCAGGCCGGCAACAACGGCGGAAACGCAAATGGGCTTTATTTGTCCGGAAGCGGCGCCACCAGTCTTTATGTGGGCTTGACCGCTCCCTGGAGTGGCACGGCCGGGGAATTGGGCCTGGGAACCATCGCCACTTCCAGCGCCGGTGCCACGGGATTAAGCAGCGTTTTAGCACAAATGCCCGGTCCGACGCAGTTGATGAACTATAACCAGACGAATCTTATCGTGCTGCGCATTGATTTTAACACCTCGGGAACCAACGATACCGTCAGCCTCTGGCTTAACCCGACGGCCGATGTGACCGCGCCGGAGGGAAATATAAACGCCCCCAACCCCGACCTGGTGTACAGCAATTACGATGCCGGAACCATCTCCGGGATTGGATTCAACTTCCAGGGAGGCGGCGCCGCTGAGCAATATGATGAGATCCGCATTGGCGCCAGTTACGGCAGCGTGGTCGGCGCCAGCGCGGGCGCGACGATTCCAACCACCCTGGCGCTATCCGTCGCCCCGGGCAAGGAAGTAAGCTGGACGGCCAATGGCACCGACAGCTATCAACCCCAGAGTTCCAGCGACGGAATCAATTGGAACAACCTAGGCGGCATCCTGACCGGAAACGCAGTGACCTCGGTTTTTGACTCCTCTCCGTCCGCTTTCTATCAGGTGCTCGATTATACCGTGGGGGGAATCGGCAACGCGGCAACCAACGGCAGCTTTGAGATTCCCGATGTCAACAGCACCGGCGCCCTGGGCTGGTCCGGCCCGGCCAACGGCATAGACGTGAACGGCAACTATATTGGCGTCTATGTCACCAACAGTTGGGGAACGCTAACCCCGGTTGACGGCACGAACCTCATGTACATGGAGGGGGCCACCCCTGCCACCGGACCGGTGACCCCGCCCAACGTTTATTTGCAAAGCGCTCCATTCCCCATCCCGACTGGGGGCGTGACCTACCCGTTGAGCTTCAGCTCAGCCAACCCCGTGACGATCGGCGGCGCCAACCCGCAGTATCAAGTCGAATTCTGGGACGTGAATCAGGACTTTATCAGCGCCACGGCTTTTTACAGCATCGGCGCCGGAGCCAACTGGACCACGATTAGCAATAACATCCCCGCCCCCGCAAAGGCCGCCTTTATGAGCATCAATTTCATTGAGGCCGTCGGGGCGGGCAACGGCTGGGATTGGGTCACCCTGATTGACAACATTCAGGTGGACTATGAAATCCCCGGCCCGACCAATGTACTGGCGGCCACCGTTCAGGCGGGCGCGGTTTTCACGGCCACCGTCGAGACCAATGGAGTGACGGCGACCGCCGCGACGGGTAGCGTCGCCTTTGAAACCAACAGCGTGGCCGAGAGCGCCGGAATCGTGAATAGCGGCATCGCCAATGGCTCGCCGACCGGCGTGCCGGCCTCGTACACGATCACCGCCATCTATTCCGGCGACGGCACTTACCTCGGCAGCACGAACACCCTGGTTGTTGGCGGCGGCAATTTTGGATCTGGCACCGCCACCGTGAACCTGGCCCGCGGCCAGACCACCGTGGTGTTTTCGGGAATACCGGGGAACATATATTCTCTGCAACGGGCGACCAACGTTATGTTCACCGCCGGCATCTCCAATTTTCCCGCCGTAACGGCGCCGCCGGGGGGAAATGTGAGCAACATTGACAACTTCAGCGACCTGGGCGTGGTGCCCAATACGGCGTTCTATCGGTTGCGTTATATTCCGTGATCGTAAATCAGCTCAAAAAAAATGGCTCCCCGGCGTCTGTAATGGGTAATGGGAAAGTGTCGCGGAGCGACATTGGACATTGGCCGGACACAAAGTTTCTGGTGAACAAATCGCCGCATTTCGTGGATTTGGCGCGAAGCCGCACAATTGAAGGGAACCGGCGCAAGATGAGGACCATGGCAAAGGTCAACGGCATGATCCAATTCCGCGCGCCCCTCGACTAGCGCTGGCGGCATTACGGTGATTCCAGCCGGTAAAAAACATCTCCCGTTGAACCGGGTGATATGGCATACGGATTTGTCGCTGTCTCCAGGTCGCACCAATTTGTGCCGTTCAATGAATTTGTCTGAGCCTGCAAATGACAAACGATATTGGTCGGCCAATTCAAGATAATGAAACCATTCGATTGAATCGTGGAAATTTGGAGGGGGGCGGTCTGGTCATAGACCCGGACATAATCCACCAGCAATTCGCCGGGAAGACTGGCGTTGATTGAATTGGTGTCCGGATTGCCCAAATAATCGCCGCCAATGGCGAGATTCATCAAAATATAAAACGGCTGGTTGAACGGGGCGGGATATGGGTAAGTGTCGGTGGAAGTCCCGACATTGCTCCACCAATTCGTTTGTGTCTCATAAAGATGCCCGTCCACGAACCATTGGATTGAATTGGTCGTCCATTGCAGAAGATAAACATGAAAATTCGCCACCGAATCGCCCGTCACGAACGTGTAGGTTTGTCCGAAATAGACGTCGTCGCCATCGGCGCCGCCAAAATGGATGGTGCCGCCCTCCTGGTTGGTAACAGCGCCGTTATTTTCCATGACGTCAATTTCGCCGGAATTAGGCCAGCCGCCATAAGGCGAATTTTCCGGCAACATCCAAAGCGCCGGCCAAAACCCGACACCTTGCGGCAGCGCGGCGCGCCATTCAAAACGTCCGTAGGTTTTTGAAAATAATCCGATCGTCTTTATGCGGCCTGATGTATAACTCTGCCCGTCATACGATTCTTCCCGGGCATGGATATGGAGCAAGCCGCCGGCCACATAGACATTATTTGTCCGGCTGGTGTAGTACTCGAGTTCATTGTTGCCCCAACCGGAAACATAGAAGCCGTCGGAATAAAATCCGTTGCCGATGTCATAGGTCCAGTTGTTGGTGTTCAGACTGGCGCCGTTAAACTCATCGTCCCAGACAATGTTCCAGTTGTTTCCAAAGTAGGTTGCGCTGATTTGGTTCAAGGTCAAATCATCAAAATAAACCGAGCCGTTCGAATAGTAGGGGTCGCCTTGAAACACGATTTGACATCGAACAAAACTGGTCCCGGCCGGCGCGGTCAAAACTGTTGCCGTATTGGTGATCTGAAGAGTGTTTGGATCATACTGGTTGGTAACCGCCAAATCCACCCAGGTATTTTCCGGAAACGCGCGGGTGGCAATGGCGTTGGTCGTTATCAAAGAGGAACGATATAACGCCAAAATATTCCCGCCGTCGTCCCGAAACGTCACTTCCATCCAGGCGATGTTCTGTCCCGCCAGGACATCACTGGAAAGAGTATAAGCCCATCCGTTCGCGGCGTAGATCATGCCCGGATTGGATATATAATCCTGATAGATACCAGTGGTGTTCACCTGGCCGTTGAATGCCTGATACACCTTGTAAAAATAGGCGCCGCTGTGGGCGATTGCGCTGTTTGAAATGACGTAGTTATTGGCGCCGTAAGTTGTCCAGCCGGTCAAGTCCCCGGTTTCGAATCCGGGGTTGGCAAGGACATTTCCGGCGAACCCCTGCCTTGATGATGTCACCCCGATGATGAGGATCAGGCCCGAAACCAATCCAAACCATCTTCCACGGATTCCAGTACGGCAACAAATTAACGGCATAAACTCAATATAACGGCAAAACACCCATTATTCCATGATAACCTAATTATGATATTCTGTGTGACCATTAATTGTTGTCCAAAGGGGGTCAACGGTACCCATCCAGTTATTCATGGAATAGGATCGTATGGCCAGTCTGCAGGAGGTCGGTGAGGAACCCCAGGGAACCAGGAAGTTGTCCGCGGGGCATTTATAAACATTGACATCCTGGATATAAGGAAAAAGCAACCCGGCTTCAATCCAATTCGTATAATAACCTCCGAGAACACACGAGTCGCTTTTCAAATTGCCCGGACACCATTGGCAGTTCGTGCCTCCAATTTCAAGAGTGGGATCGGTCAGGGGATTTTCGGCCAGAGATGGCTGTTCCGAAAGGTCTCTGTTTGGCACCAGACTGTCATTGTTATCGCGGGCGAACATGACCCACGCCAGATCCAATTGTCTGTTGTTCGACAAGCATTGGATGGTCTGCGCCCTCTTTTTCGCCAGGGCCAGGGCGGGCAGCAGCATGGCCGCCAGAATAGCTATAATTGCGATGACCACCAACAATTCGATCAAAGTAAAAGCCCCATTGACTCTTTGGGCCTGCTTTGAACCGGCAATGACGCGTTTATTGTCTTTTCTTCGCTTTTCCTTGCATGTCTTCATTCTTATACCAAACAAAGGCCGGCGCCGGTAGTTACCGGCGCCGGCCTGTCATTTTCAAATGCCGCCACTCAACTATTGCGCCACCACTTGATAAAAGCGTTGAGCGTTGTTCAACGTATCGGTGACGGATTGCATCGAGCCGTTGCCGGCGATGGCGGCTTCCAATGGCTGCCAATTGGCGCCCGCGCCGAGGCTGGCCGACCAATTTACCGTATAATTATGACCGTTTTGCGTCATGAACGAGATGTGCAACATGCCACCGCTAACGGAAGCCGTCAGCTTCACCGCCGATGGGCCGATGGAAGCCGGAACCAACATATAGAAAAGGGCGTTGGCGCCGGTCCCCGCCGTCGCCCGGAATGTATTCGTGCCCCCCAGGGAAACGGTCACCAATTGCCCGTTCGTGTTCAGCATGGGGATCCAATGCCAGGTTTGGTAGCCATCAGCGTTCGGGTCGGCGAAGGAGCCTAAAAGTTGTAACTGCTGGGTGGCTGTGCCCACGCCGTTGGTGACGAGGCTGAAAAGCAGTCCGCTATAAGGGCCGCCACCGGCCAACCGGCCATAGACATTGTAGGTGTTGGTGGGAATGATGCGAGTGTAATTCAACCACGTGCCCGGGTTCCACCAGCCGAGATTGAATTCGGTATTGGTAATCCCGTCGCCATTGACGTTGATAAATTTCTGACGGATGAAATCAGTGGCAACTTGTGTGCCGGCGAGATCCAGCGGCCGATAGAGGTATGTTTCACCGGCATTAGCATTGGTAGCCGAATAATCGATCCCGGGTATCGCGGCATTTGCCGAATTTCCTTCAGGATAAAGATAATAACTATTGGTTGCAGTTTCCCCTTCCTGAATGTTATCCACAATTAAGCCCGTCTCAATCGGATTGGGAATAAATTGGCCGCCCTGGAAATCCCATTCATCTGCTTCAATCATAAAGTTGTTCTGACTGAAAGTGTCAAAGGTTTCCGTGACACTATTGGACAATCCATTGGCATCCGCGGCATTAATTTCCATCGTCAATAGCTGGTTTGACGGTATTGGAACGCTTACATTCCAATTCGTATCATTTCCCGTGAAAACCTCGGATGAGGAAACATTCACTCCATTCAAGAATGTCTGCACATTGTTGGTGGCGATGGTGCTTGAAGAAGAGGTGACCGTGAAGGTGACGTTTGGAGCGTTAACGAACACGGTTTGAGTCGAGAGCGGACTGATGTTCAGGATTGCTGGAGGAAGTCCGGCCGTAACCGGAACAAACATGAAATCAATCAGGTTCTCACCGCCGCCACTGAGTAATTGCAACGTTTGCTGGCCCGGCGGTATGTTGACCACCTTGAGATTGCCGAAGCTGTCGGTCAAGGGTATCCACGAGTAAGAGCTCCAGTCCACGCCATTTGGAAGCGTGAATTGTCCCAGCTCATTGGTGGCTTGATCGTCTGTGCCATAGCCACCATTGGTCAAAATGTTGAGGTACTCCACGCCATATCCCGCTCCACCAGAAATACGCGCATACACCAGATAATTGCCTTGAGGATAAGGATTCCTGGTGTAATTTTCCCATGCGCCGCCCACGTTGTAAGACAAATTCACATTATAAACGGCCGGATTGCTGGCAGCAAGGTAGGCTGGCAACTGGATATCAGTCGCCTGCTGGAAAGCAATATCATCATCCGTGCGATCCGGATACGTGGTGGGAGAGTTTCCACCGTCACCAACCGGTGATCCGACTGTCGGATTCCACCCTATGTCAATACCCTCAGTGCCCGCTGTCCCCCAATAGCTGTTGGCATTGGGTGTGGTGGTGAGAATCGGGTTTTGAATAAACATGCCGCCGTTAAAATCGTAATCTTCCACTTCGACAATGAAATTATTGGTGGCAAACGTATCGAAGCTGGTGCTTGCGGTCGAAATCAAACCCGCGCTATTGGTGACGGTGACGCTGATGTTATAAAGCTGGTTTGAGGTGATGTTCGGCAAAGCGACGTTCAAAGCGGTGGGGGTGCCGCTGAATTGCAAATCAGCCGATTTGTTCTGCCCATTTACCGTCACTCCTATTCCGCTCGTGGGATTTGTGGGAAGCGTCGCCCCGCCGGATGCGGCCGAAGTAACGGTGAACGTAAAATTCGTGGAGGCTATGTTGAAAAAGTGCGAGCCGTCGGGAGAAAGATTGCCGATGGCAGACGGGCCAGGGCCGCCCACCAAATCCAGAGAGCAATTATCCCAATAAGAGGCGCCAGATTCCTGGTAGGCCTGGGCTATCCCGACCCGATATTGCACATATTCTGTGCCAGGAGGCGCAACCATATATTGGCCGCTTCCCAGCGTATTGGTGACCGTCTCGGTAGTCGGGTCAATGCTCGCGGTATAACCGCCGATCGTGCTCACGTCATATTGATTCGTTACCTCACAATTCAGCCATGCCAGATAAATATTACCATTGGATTCATTCGTCACTTCGTCGCCGTTGGTGACGAGTAAACTTTCATAAGCCGGAGTAATAATGGTTGACTTGTAATCTGCCAACGGTGTGTCGTTGGCACCGAGAAACATGACTTCAACCCATCCCTCTTCGTTTCCAGATGCATCAGACGTAAAAAGGCCGGAGTCGCCGTCATCGCCGTCTAAACTGTCACCGCCTGCTTGATAAACATACTGGGAAAAATAGGCGCTTGCGGTAAATGTCGAACCCGGCGCACAAGCCACTGTCTGATAGACAAACATGTTGTAGTAAGGGGTACCGCCATTAGGGGGACCATACAAACCCTGCATCCACAATGAATCAGTATCCCCGGGATAAACCAGCACAGTGCTCTGGGCTTGGCTCCAACTTTGAGGGCTGTGTGCCGTCCAACTCCCCGTCGCAAAAACTGGAGTTGATTCAAAGCTCGGGTTTTGGAGAACGTTGCCTGCGGAGGCGATATTGGCCGCCATAACACTCGCGCACAGGAATGCGCCAACTTTCAATGAGAAACGTGTGTTCATGTTTTTAATAGATTTTTCTTGTTGGTTGTAATTGCTTGCGGATTTGTGCAAGAAAATATCACAGAATGTCATAATGTCAATACTTTTTTTTAAGAATTTTTTCGGCAAAAAAGTAAAATGCTGTGTTTGAAAGACTTACCCAGATTCAGGATTTGCTCAAATAAAGACCAATGGTAATGCGCGGGTTGCCACAGCCATGCTACGGCGCCGTCGGATGCAGATTTTCGACGCGTTCCAACAGTGTGCAGTCCGGGTTCCAATACCAGGCGCGAAACAGCAGGACGTCACCCTGCCATAGGGCGAGGGCGATGATGTCGGGGTCGTTCGTGGCATCGGCAATATACAACGATTGAAATGAACCGGGAAACAATCGGCGCGCCCAGACTGAGGTTTCGGGCGAGCCCCCTCTGGCCAAGCCTTCGAAGGGAGCGCTGAAGGCCCGGTAAAAAAGGCTGTGATGTTCGGGAATCAAAAGGATGTCAGGCCGTTCTTCCGCCACGCGACGCAGTTGCCAGATTTCGTCGGGGCGAAAGAATCCGTCATTCGAATCCACGTAAAACAAAGTGGCGCCCCAGCGCGCCCGGGCGTAGTCAATTTTCTCGAGCAAGAGTTTTTTGATATCAAGGACATTTTTTTGGCGGGGCTGTCCATCGTCACCGAAGACGAGTTGCTGGGGGCGGATGGTAACTCCGACGCGAAACCCCGCATTTCGGAGCCGGCGAAAAAATTCGTCGGCCGCGAGGTCCATTTCCGGCGCGAGCCGGCCCAGCAAACGAGGATCGCCGATGTAGGTAATTTTATGAGGATACTGTTCGCCTTCAAGGTCCCAAACGATGACACCCTGTGCTCCGGCCCGTTTCAGGACGGCGATGCTGCGGTCGGTATAATCGTCGAGGGCCTTCCGGAATCGCTGCGGGCCGCCGGGTCCGGTAACATCCAAAGTTTTATCATTAAACCAGCCGCGTGGATTGGTTGGGGAGGAAAAATAGTCGGAGGCAAGGTCCAAGACTCCGATGGGCCGGCGATCCGGCCAGCGAAAGTGGGATGGCCAAACGCTCCATGCGCCGGTGAGGGCAACAACGACCGCGATTGCGGCCAAAACCGCCGGATAAACAACGAATTTCCGGCGGGGGGCATCCGGCAGGGTAATCGGATTGCCGCACACGAGACATTTGACAGTTTTGCCGCGATGCCTTGGCTCGTATTGGAGAGAACGCCCACAGCGGGGACAAACCGTTTTGACTTTGGCCATCATGGCGGAGTGAATCAATGCTTCGCCAACAGGTTTAAGCGGGGCACACGGGAAGGCAAGCGCGAACACTCAAAACATTGTTTTATCGAGCACATTGGCTTGCCGGTGACGGGGATTTGGACATAATCATTTTGTCAACGTTGCCTTGAAATGATTGCCATCAGAGATGGCCGACCTGTGAATAAAGACGCCAAAATTTTTGTTGCCGGACACCGCGGGCTGGTGGGAAGCGCGATTTGGAGAAAATTGCAGGAACGGGGATTTTCCCAACTGGTTGGCAGGACGCGCTCCGAACTGGATTTGCTGGACGGGAAAGCCGTCAGCCAATTTTTCGCGCAGGAGCAGCCGGCATACGTTTTCGACGCGGCGGCCAAAGTGGGCGGTATTCATGCCAATGCCTCGTATCCGGCGCAATTTCTCCATGAAAATCTTCAGATTCAAAACAACCTGATTCACGGCGCGTTTTTATCCTGCGTAAAAAAGTTTCTTTTTCTGGGGAGTTCATGCATTTATCCCAAATTCGCGCCGCAACCGATGAGAGAGGAATCTCTGTTGACGGGGCCTTTGGAGCCGAGCAACCAGTGGTATGCCGTGGCCAAAATTGCCGGCATCAAGATGTGCCAGGCCTACCGGCGCCAATACGGTTGCGATTTTATCAGCGCCATGCCCACCAATATGTATGGTCCCAATGACAGCTATGATTTGGAGAATTCACACGTTTTGCCGGCGCTGATCCGCAAATTTCATGAGGCCAAAATTTCGGGGGCGCGGGAAGTGGTTTGCTGGGGCACCGGCTCGCCGTATCGCGAGTTTCTGTATGCCGACGACCTGGCCGAAGCGTGTCTTTTTTTAATGGACCGTTACAGCGAGGAACAGTTTATCAACGTCGGCTCCGGGACCGAAATTTCCGTTAAGGATCTGGCGGAAATGGTGGGTACGATCATCGGCTTCCACGGGAGCATCACGTGGGACACGTCGAAGCCCGATGGGACGCCACGCAAACTGATGGACAGCTCCCGGATTTTTGCGCTGGGATGGAAACCGCGAGTCAGTTTGGAAGAGGGCATTCGTCTGGCCTACGAAGATTTCCGCCAAAAAAACAAATAACATGAGAAAAAAAGCGTTTATCACGGGCATTACCGGGCAGGATGGCTCTTATCTGGCCGAGTTATTGTTGTCCAAGGATTACGAGGTCCACGGGCTGATACGCCGCGCGAGCACTTTCAACACCGGCCGGCTGGACGCGATTTACATGGACCCGCACGTGGAGAAGAGCCGGTTGTTTCTTCATTACGGCGATTTGGCGGACGGCAGCGCATTGGCGCGCCTTCTGGGAAAAATCGGGCCGCATGAAATCTATAACCTGGCGGCACAAAGCCATGTCCGCGTGAGCTTTGACTGTTCGGAATACACGGCGGATATCACGGGAACGGGGACGATTCGACTGCTGGAGGCCATTCGCGAAGCCAGGATCAACGCCCGATTCTATCAGGCGTCATCGAGCGAGATGTATGGGCTGGTGCGCGACGTGCCGCAAACGGAAAAAACGCCGTTTTATCCGCGCAGCCCGTATGGTTGCGCGAAAGTGTTTTCCTATTGGCTGACGGTCAATTACCGGGAATCCTACGGACTTCATGCCACCAACGGCATCCTGTTCAATCACGAATCGCCCCGGCGCGGAGAAACATTCGTGACGCGGAAAATCACCCGCGCCATCGCGCACATCAAGGCGGGATTGCAGGAAAAGCTGTATCTTGGGAATCTCGATGCCAAACGGGACTGGGGATATGCCAAAGAATACGTGGAGGCGATGTGGCTGATGTTGCAACAGGACAAGCCGGATGATTATGTGGTTGCCACCAACGAAACCCATTCCATCCGGGAATTTCTGGATGCGGCGTTTGGGCACGCGGGATTGGATTGGAAACAACACGTGGAAATTGACCCGCGCTACTATCGTCCGGCAGAGGTGGATTTATTGATTGGAGACTACAGCAAAGCGAAGAGGCAACTGGGGTGGGAACCGAGGACGAAATTCATTGACCTGGTCAAGTTGATGGTGGATGCGGACATCAAATTGCTGAAGGACCATCTGGATGGCCGCGCGAGAGTGACGAATTAAACCACTGATTCACACCGTTCCGGTTTCCACCCAGCAGACGGCATAACGAATCAAGGCATTGTTGGTTTTGAGGTTTAGTTTCTTCCGCATTTGGGCGCATTCTCCAGCGACCTTGCCGGCATTGAGGCCGACCCGGTCAGCGATCTCCTTGTTGTCTTTCCCCCGGCCAAGCAATTCCAGAATATTCAGCTCCAAATCCGTCAATTGATCGAGCGTCTGCCGCTCAGGTTCGGAGACCGGCTTGGCACGGTGCAACTGGCTGCAGGACACGTCTTCACTGACATAAATGTGCCCGCCGAGAACGTCCCGAATCGCTTCAATAATTTCGTCGGGGCTTTCTTCCTTCATAATGTAGCCATCTCCCCCGGCCCTCAATACTCTATCCGCATAAAGGGCTTCATCATACATGGAAACAACCAGCAACTTGACGGGGAGTTTTAAGGCTCGTATCTTTTTGATGAGTTCCAACCCGCTTTTGTCCGGCAATTCAAGGTCAACAAGCGCCAGGTCCGGCTTGAGTCGTTTTATGCCTTTAAGCCCGGCCTCATAATCACCGGCCTTGCCGCAAATCTCGAGGTCGGTCTCGGAATTCAACATTTGTATCAAGCCCTCGCGGAAAAGCGGATGGTCTTCGACAATAAAAATCCGGCTGCCTGAAAGCGGGTGTCTCTTTTTAGAGGAGCTTGGCATCATATTTCGAGTTTTAAGGCAAAATTATCCGGGGCTTTACTTTAAGGTGTTGAGCGATTTTACGCAATAAAAATATCCGTCAGGCCACGGTCAGATGAACAGGGTCTTTGCATGGGATCCGGGCGGTAATGGTGACGCCCTTTTTGGGAGCGGATGCGATGGTGCAGGTGCCTCCCAAAGACAAAGCGCGTTCGCGCATATTGGTCAATCCAAGTCCCCTGCCCTTTTCTTTTTTGCCAGACCCGATTTTCCTGGCTTCAAATCCGCATCCGTCGTCCTGGATTTTCAACTGAACCGAACCATTCTGAAGGCCGATTTGCACCTTCACGGATTTGGCCCCGGCATATTTTTCGATGTTGTTGATGGCTTCCTGCACGATGCGAAAGAGGGTCAATTCAACGTTTGGCGGGAGGCGCTTTTTGGCGGGAAGAACAACCCGGCAACGAACCTGCATGTTGGTCCGCGACTGGAAATCCCGGCAGAAGTTGCGACAGGCCTCGGCAAAACCGAGGTTGTTTAAGTCGGCCGGATGCAAGTTGTGCGCAATTCGGCGATTTTCCTCCAACGCGCCGGCCAAAAGCTTGTCGCATCGCATGAGGATTTCCCTGGTGGCGGCCTGGACCTGGGGCAGGCTTTCCTGCACATTCCGCAGTCGCATCTTGACGGACGCAATGATTTGATTGACGCCATCGTGCAACTCGCGCGCCACGCGCGAACGCTCCTCCTCCTGGGCTTTGATGATTTTTTGCGGCAGTGAACGCAACTCTTCCTCGGCGCGTTTCCGCTGCGTAATGTCGCGGATATAAATGGTAAAAGTAGGCTCGCCTTTTAATTTGATCCGGGTGACGGTGAATTCCGCAAAAAAACGGCTGTTATCGGCCCGCAAGACGGGCATTTCGATGCGGCTGCCGACCGCGGGACCTTTCTCGCCGGAAAAATAATTCGCGAGGCCCTCTCGAAACCATTGCCGCAGCGACGGCGGGATGATTTCCATTACATTTTCGCCAATCAATTTCGCGCGGTTATGTGTAAAAATGCTTTCAGCCGCCGAATTCAGTTCAATAATTCTGCCGGTATGGTTAATGGTGATAATGGCGTCGAGCGCCACGCGCATAATGGCGCTCTTGCGCGCCTCGTTTTCGCGCAGGGCATCCCAAACTTGTTTCCGGTCGGTGATATCTTCCGCGATTCCGACCAGGCGATATACCTTCCCGGCCTCATCGTGAATGGGGAACGCCCGGTCCTGGACCCACCGAATGGCGCCATTGGGACGGACAATGCGATAGACCTCGTCATATTTCCCGGAACTTTGTTTGGTCGTCGCGGCGTCCAAAATGCGCGCCCGGTCGTCGGGGTGAATGGCGTTAATCCAGTCCTGCGGCGAAACGTAAAGAGCCTCCACCTTTCGCCCCCAAATCTGCTCATAAGCCGGGCTGACGTAAATCATCCGGTTTTTCTCGACGTCGGTCATCCAGAACACTTCGCGGATATTGTCGGCCAATTGCCGAAAACGCTCTTCGCTATCGCGTAAAATTTTCTCCGCCTGTTTGCGTCTGGTGATGTCGCGCGCCACGCACACCACGCCGGCGGTGTGGCCGTCTTTATCCGCCGTCACCGTGGCGCTCAACTCCGCGTCGAAAAGCTCTCCGTTTCTTTTAAGGAGAGTATATTCAACGTTGCGGATAATCCTGTCTTTGAGAATTGAAATGTCCGCCTTGCCGTGTTCGCGGGCCGGGATAAGATCGAGGATATTCTTGTTAAGCAATTCTCCGGGGTTGTCATAACCCAGCATGGCCACGGCCTGGGAATTGACGCTGATCAATCGTCCTTGCGGGGAAATCAAACAGATGGCATCCGGTAAAATGTCAATCAGGCGGCGATAGTGATCCTCGCTGGCCCGGAGCGCGGCCGTGGTGTCCCGCAGCCGCAGCAAGGTGCGGACCCGGGCCAACAATTCCTGGAGGCCAAATGGCTTTATCAGATATTCGTCCGCGCCGATTTCCAAACCATCCACCTTGTTCTCGACACCCGTGGCTTCTCCGGTGCAGAAGGCGACAAAAACGTCCGTCAAGGCCGGGTCCGCTTTGACTTGTTTGCAGACCTCCATGCCACTGATATCCGGCAACCTCACATCGAGCAGGATCAAATCCGGGGTGTATTTGCGGGCCAATTCAAGCCCTTGCCAGCCGGTCCCGGCCTCGCGCACCTCATAGCCCTTTGTCCGCAAACAGACGGCGAACATCTCCCGCGTCGCGTTATCATCATCCACAATGAGAATGGAACTGTTCCGGCTCAACATGCGCGGGAATTTTAATGTCTTTGGCATCGGAAGCAAACAAAATGGATCGGGACGGAATTTGCGGGGAGGTCTATTCTATTGATTCAAATGAGGCGGGCAAACAAGTTGACGGGATGAATCCATTGCCTCGGAAAACACCAGGTTCACTCAATGCATGAAAACCCGTCCAGCGATTTGGCGTTAAAGGTTTGCAATGGTGAGCTGAAGCGCTTAAATGTTCAAACCGGTGCGGAGCCGGCGGAGTTTTCTGTTGATTCAGAGGGGACGAGCCAACAAGCTGACGGGATGGATTCATTGCCATGGTACGTGGCCCATACGCGGCCGCGGTGCGAAAAAAAGGTGCGCGACTACTGCTGGCAAA
>DATJSQ010000270.1:0-29759 GCA_035503995.1 Verrucomicrobiia bacterium
CAACAATGCCGGCGATGAGCGCGAATAGTCCCAGGCCACACCATTCCGACCCGCCTTGTGGACGGGCGGTCATCACGCCAATAACGTAGATAATTACGAATGTGGCCCCGGCTAGAATCGCCCATGCCTTCAGCCAATGCAGGCCGGTCCATGATTTTTTCCAGATGTTTTCGGGTTCTTCACTCATAATTTTTTATATCCAGACAATCGGACATCCCAAAGCGCCAGAGGACGGGCGCACTCCAAAAGCTCGCGCAAAATTTCATCTCGTCCCTGCAAACGCTTGCCGTCTTGGACTGATACGGTGGTCATGACACCGCTTCCAGATTGAGGATGGTTTCCAAAAAGGCCCATCGCCCCGGCCAAGCTCCAACGCCGTCCCCAAAGCGGCGTCGCGCTCCGCTTGCCGCGCATTCCACGACGCAAGCGAATTTGTCGGCGCCCCCAAAACCGCTTCGCTTCTTGGCGCGCAGCAGTCCTCTGCCACTTTGGCTGGTCTGGTTTCACGTCGTCAAAAATTCCATTCGCTGGCTGCGCGGCGACGGCATCAATTTTGGCGGCTCGGCATCGTTGGTCTGGCCGGAGCCGATCAATTCCGCCATCATCCGGCGTTGCTGCCTTAATTCCGCGAGCATTTGCGGCGAAGGCGGCGGGGATTTCTCCGCCACGGCCGATTTATCGTCACGCATTGAAAAATTCGCGACGAAGATAAAAATCCAAATGGCCGCCAGGCCGGCCCACGCCTGTGGACAAGGCCAAAGGACCGTTGAGAGGCGGGAGTTGAGAATTGATAGGAATGAGGGGGAGGACACGGCGCGCGGGGCGGCGGCGGCCGCGCCGGCTAAAATCCCGGACCGCCATTCGGCGGGGACCTGGCGCAAAGGCTGGCGGCTCAAGCGTTGTTCAAATTGATCCATATTGGTTCGTCATTCGGTCTTTTTCATTTCGTCACAGAGTGGACGCAGCCGCTCACGCAATTTGTCTAATCCATAGCGATACCGGCTGGCGGCGGTGTTCGGAGAAATCCGCAGCGCGGCGGCAATTTGTTCAAAAGTCAAGCCTTCCCAGAGTTTCAAATGAACCACGGCGCGCTGCTCTTCCGGCAGACCGGCAAGCGCAACGGCAAGCTCATCACGAAAAAATTGCCCGTCCGGGTCTGAGGCCGGCGCAAAGGGAGAGATTATTTCCGCCGAGAAATTATCCTTGGTGCGCTCGCGTGTGCCGCGTCGGCGAATCAAATCAATCGCGGCATTATGGGCGAGGCGGATGAGGAAAACCCGTTCGTTGCGGACATTTTTCAACAAGGCGGGCGCGCGGGCGATTTTGATGAATATTTCCTGGAGCAAATCACGGGCATCGCCCTCGTCGCGCGTAAAGCTCAGGAGAAAGGCAAAAAGAGACGATGCGTGCGCGTCGTAGAGCCGTTCGATTTCCGGGCCGCGAGACATTGTTGTTCTGACTTAATGACGCGCCAGAGGGGAGGATTTGTCTAGCTGAATTTGCGTCCTGCCCGGTCACACACATGCAGGAATTGGCATTCCGCACGTTGACGGTGATTTTTCAGCGATATTCTTCTCTAATTTTTGACGAAAAGCGAGATGACGCAATCGGGTCATTTTCACCAGCGAATCCAACCCCAGCGCTTAAACCAGACAGTTTTCATAATGTTTCTTGTTCAGTGTTTTCAATGTTTGTTCGACTTCGTTGATGATGTTCTCCGGCGTGGAAGTGCCTGCTGTGACGCCGATCACGTCGTTTTCAAAAAACCATTCGGATTGCAAATCGGCGGCGGATTGGACGTGATACACACGTGCGCAGAGACGCGAGCACGTCCCGACCAGTTCATGGGTGTTGTTGCTGCGGGCACCGCCAATGACCACGACGACGTCGCATTTCTGCGCCAGTTCAATCGCGGCGCTCTGGCGCTGCTTCGTCGGCTGGCAGACGGTGTCAATGAAGCGGACTTCGGATTTTGGAAAGCGCTCCCGGAGCAATTGAACCAGGCGCCGGACTTTTTCAACCGGTTGCGTCGTTTGGGCGATGACGCCAAAGCGCGGGCGCTCGCGCAGCTTTGCCATATCTTCTTCGAGAAGCACGACATCAAATTCCCGCAAATCCTCGGTCATGCCGCGCACTTCCACATGGTCCGATATGCCAACGATGACCGGGTGGAAACCATCGAGCACGAGCCTGGCCAGGCTGCGATGCGCCGCATGGACCAATGGGCAGGTCGCCTCGATCACGTTGAGTCCGCGCCCGCGGGTCTCCGTTAATTTCCGGCCCGAGGCGCCGTGGGCGGTAATCAAAACAGTTGGCGTGGCCACCGCTTCGGGTGAAGGCTCAATGCGGATGCCCTTCGCCCGCAATTCCTTGAGCACAGCCTCATTATGGACCAGGTCGCCAAGGATTGTCAGCGGCTCGCGCTGCGCGGTTTCCAGGGCCAAATCAATGGCGTCTTTCACTCCAAAACACATGCCCAGATGTTCGGCGCGAATAATTTTCATATTAACTTTGTATCACAAAGTGATATGACCGGCGCTTTCTGTTTTTGTTCAAACATTTTTTATTTGGGTTTATTTTGCCGGACGATTTGTTCCAGCAGGTTCACGTAATCGGCAAATGCCTTGCGCCCGGCGGGCGTCAGCGAGCAGGTCGTGAGCGGGCGGTTGTTTCGATAGGATTTGGCCACGGAAACGTAACCCTCCTGCTGCAAGGTGCGGATGTGGGTGGTGAGGTTGCCGTCCGTCATCTCCAACAGGTTGCGCAAGTCGGTAAAGGCCAATTCGGGCGAGGCGGCGAGGGCGGACATAATGGCCAGCCGCCCTTTCTCGTGGATGACACGGTCGAGCTGAAGAAAGAGTTCCGGGTTCACGCCGCATTCTTTCCTTTCTCGGTCAGAAACAGATACGCGCCGTAGGCCAAATGGAGGAGACCAAAGAAAAAGCCCATCAGCCAATAGGCTGAATCCTCAAAATTCTCAAAATCAGGTTGCCATGCGGAGATTACAAATGCCAAGATGCAAGCGCCGGTGATAAAGATCCAGCCAAGCCATTTTATTCCTCGCGGCATGAAAAAGCCGGCGGCATGAAGGGCGCAGCCATAACACAAGACCCAAAAGACAACCAATACGGAAGCGGCTTCCATGTCGCCCACGAGGACAAAACACAGGCTGATGCACAATCCTGCCAGCAACGGCGGAAGCGCCGCCTGGGTGACGCGGCGCGTGGGCGGTGACCAAAAGGCTTCCTTGTCCTTGAGGGCCTGTCGCCGCGCAATCAAGAAGGCGCCGGCAACGGCCGCCGCCGCCGTACCCAGCCAAAGCACCTCAAAGGCCGCGGACGAGTCCAGATGAAACACCAACCCGATCGCCGTCGCAGCCACGCCCAAGATGCCAGCCAGGAGCATGATGGGGGCGAGGGCGCGGCGGTAGAGAGCCGACCGCTCCATCAGGGTGCGGATGGTGCGCAGGTTTTCTTCGGCCCAATTCGGGTTCATGCAGTCACTTTGCAATACAAAGTTTATTTTAGCAAGAGGAATTTCACGTTCTCCGTGAACAGGAATGGTCGCATAGGACAAATGGGCGGATATGCCGGAGAAGGCACAGGCAAGAAAATTGGATTTGAAATAGAGAGTGTTTTTTAAACACAGCACGTCTCCCTGCCCTCTCCATGAACCCGGAGCGGTGTCGGCCCCATGACCGCACTCACCAACCCGCTTGCCGTCGAGGAGTGCGGCGGCAACCCCGGAGGCTTTCGGGGGACGCCGCTTTGGGGAAGGCCCGGGAAGTTCGGGGAGACCTTGAAATGCGGAAGGGGGTCCCAGCTCGAAAGCGGTGTCAGCCCCATTCCCCGCCAGCCACCGCACTCCACGACGCTATCGCGCTTAACGGAGCATTTCGCCGGTTCATGGCCACAATGCGAGGCAATTAGCCGTGGAGGCTTCCCATGAATCCCTCATCTTTTTTAGGGATACCGCTTCGGATGAAAGTGGCCGCTTGCTCATGCGCGCAGCTCTGCTTATGGGACCGCACAGGCGCTGCGGCTGGGACAGCCGCGCTTCGATTCAAAGTTGATTTCAGGGATTAATCGGTCGAAACTTTGGAGATGCCGCCTCCGAGAAAAATCTCCGCCCGCCAGAAAGTACTGGCGCAATGGCGCGGCGTTGACCTGGAGCCGGAGGAGACGGCCCGGGCCGTCCGCGCGCGCGGCGCGGACAGGATAGTCTCCAAAGTTCTGAAGGATTTGAAGATGGATTCGCGCTTTGCGGAGATTGAGGTTGTCAAAGTTTGGAATTCGCTGCTGGACCCCGAAATTGTGGCTCACGCTCAGCCGGCCAATTTGCACAAAGGCACGCTGTTCGTGACGGTGGACAGCAGCGCCTGGTTATCGGAAATCGTCCGCTACCGTCGGAAGGAAATCCTGGACCGTTTGCAGCTCAGCTTCGGGAAGAACCTGATCCAAAAGATTTCGTTTCGCGCCGGATAAGGGCGCCATCAAGCCATCAGTTCCATTTGTTTTGGCGTGAGCAGCCAGCAGAACGTCGCGCAACGGCCGAAGCGCAATTCGTCCACCTTCAATCGGCACAAGCCGGCTTTCTTAAAGTCAATGTTCATACCGGCGTCCCCGGAGATGAGTTGCGAAATCAGTTGGCTTAGATAAGGCTCGTGCCCGACGAGCAACAGGTATTCCGGCGGCGGTTTGAGGGCGGCGATTTCATTGACGACCTGCTCCGGCTCGCCCTCGGCGATCAATGCTTCGGACAGCTTCAACCGCTTCTTGAGTTTCAACTTGTCGGCCACAATTTCCGCCGTCGTCTTCGCCCGCGCATAGGGGCTTGAGAGAATCAAATCAAATTCCAGTTTCATTTTCTTCAGGGCGCGGGAAACTTTTTGGAGTTGCTTTTCGCCTTCCCGCGTCAAGGGCCGGAGAGAATCGTCCTTTCCCTTCCAATCGTCGCGTTCCAGGGCGATACCATGCCTCAAGATAAAAATGTTCATTCGCCGAAAATACACCGGCAGGGCGCAAACGCAAAGTCCGGAAACGTGTGACATTTTAGCTTTGGCTGTTAAGATCAGGCTTTGTAGAATGGGTCGTTCATGGAATCGGTCTTACGCTCCAGCGCCGCCAGGGCCGCCTTTGCTCCCGCGCAAAGGCGGGCCGTCATTGACATCGGCACCAATTCCATCAAATTGCTGGTCGCCGACGTGCGCGGACGCCATGTAGATCCCGTCCACGAGGAAAGCCGGCAGACGCGCCTGGGCAAGAATTTCTACGACACGCGCCGGCTGCAACCGGAAGCAGTGGCCTGCACCGCCGAAGCGGTGTGGGAATTTGCCGAAATCGCGCGGGAACGGCAGGCCGAAACGGTTCGCGTCATCGCCACCAGCGCGGCGCGGGACGCGGTGAACAAGGATGACCTGATTTCCACCATTGAACGGGCTTCGGGACTCAAAGTTGAGATTATTTCCGGCGAACAGGAAGCCGCCTGGGTGTTTCAGGGCGTCACGGCAAATTCAGACCTGGCGCGGAGGCCGCTGCTTTTACTGGACGTGGGCGGCGGGAGCACCGAGTTTATTTTGGGCCGCGGCGCCGAAAAACATTTTGCCGAAAGTTTTCCGCTCGGCACTGTGCGTCTCCTTGAAAAATTCCCGCACAGCAACCCACCGAAGCGCATCGAATTTGAAAGAAGCCGCGACTGGGTCGAAAATGTTCTGCGTCGGGAAGTGCGCCCGAAACTTGAGCCGCCGTTGCGGCGGGAAGGAAACGGCAACGTTCAACTGGCCGGAACCGGCGGCACGGTCAGCATTCTGTCGCGTATCGAAAGCGGACTGAACCGCTTTGACCGGGAGGAAATCGAGCGGACCGTCCTGAGTTTTGACCGCGTGGTGGCGATTCGGAAAGAATTATGGCGATTGCCGCTGGCCAAACGCCGGGAGATTGTGGGCCTGCCGAAAATGCGGGCCGATGTGATTCTCACCGGTGTTTTAATCTACGAAATCATCATGCGGGAATTCGGTTTCGCGCAGCTTCGGGTGAGCACCCGCGGCCTCCGTTTCGCGGCGGTGATGGATTAACGATCGGACTAAACGGCGCTTTCGCCATGTTCGTCGGTGCGAATGCGCACCGCTTCGTCAATCGTCGAAACAAAAACTTTTCCGTCGCCGATTTTCCCGGTTTTGGCGGCCTTGACGATGGCTTCCACGGCGGCTTTGACCTGGGCGTCCGGCAGAACGGTTTCAACCTTGATCTTCGGCAAAAAATCCACAGTGTATTCGCTGCCACGATAGATTTCCGTATGGCCTTTTTGACGTCCAAAGCCTTTGACTTCGGTTACCGTCATGCCCTGAATTCCGATTTCGTTCAGGGCGTCCTTGACTTCGGTCAACTTGAACGGCTTGATGATGGCTTCAATTTTTTTCATAAACTTCATTCACTATATGCCCGCTCGCCATGTTGCGACAGGTCGAGGCCGACAGATTCATCTTCCTGGCTCACGCGCAAAGTGGACATGGCGGCGACAATTTTCAAGATAATAAATGTGCCGACCGCCGCCAGCGCAATTGTGCAGACAACGGCTTCCAGTTGATTGACGAATTGCGCGCCGCCGCCGGCCAGCGAAATCAGCGCGCCGTTCTTCATAAACGTCGTGGCGATGGCCGGATTGACTTCGGCACTGGCCAGAAAACCAAGCATCAACATCCCCACGCAACTGCCCACGCCGTGGACGCCGAAAACATCCAGCGAATCGTCATAATTGAAAACCGCCTTCAATTTGGTTACGGCCAGATAACAAATCGCCCCCGCCGCCAGGCCGATGCAAAAGGCGGCCGGCACGCTGACAAATCCGGAGGCCGGGGTGATGGTGGCCAAACCGGCGACCATTCCCGAAGCCACGCCCAGCACGCTGGGCTTTCCTTTGAGCAGCCATTCGGTGGCGGCCCAGCTCAATGCCGCCGCCGCAGCGGAAAAATGCGTGGCTGCGAATGCGCTCGTCGCCAGCGCGCCCGCGCTCAAGGCGCTGCCGCCATTGAATCCAAACCATCCCACCCAGAGCAGTCCCGCGCCAATGAGGGAAAACACGACGTTGTGCGGGACCATTGGCTCGCGCGGGTAGCCGTCGCGCTTGCCCAGCACCAGCGCAAAAACCAGCGCGGAAACGCCGGAACTGATATGCACGACGGTCCCACCCGCGAAATCCAACGCAGGGATTTTGCCGCCGCCCGCCCAATTGAACAACCCACCTCTGCCCCACATCATGTGGCAGAGCGGAAGATAGACCACCACCATCCATAGAATTGTGAACAACAAATACGCCTTGAATTTAATGCGTTCGGCGATCGCGCCGCTGATGAGCGCGGGGGTGATGATGGCAAACATCATTTGAAACAGCATGAACGTTTCCTGGGGAATCGTCGCGGCATAAGCGGTATTCGGCGTGGCGCCGACATTTTTCAGGAACAAATAAGTGAGCGGGTTGCCGCAAAACGGATTTCCGTCGGCAAATGCCATGCTGTAACCGAAAACCATCCACATCGCCGACACCACCGCCATCAGAATGAGACTGTGCATCATTGTGGACAGCACATTTTTCGTTCGCACCAGTCCGCCATAAAATAAAATCAATCCCGGCGCGGTCATCATCAGCACCAGCGCAGAACTGGCCAGGACCCAGGCGTTGTCGCCGGAATTGATAATCGGCATTCCCGGATGCGGTTCGTCCGCCCGCAATGAACCTGCAAAAAACAGCAAAAACAGTCCAAAACCAAGACGCAAAGCTTTCTTCCCAATGAAGGAAATGGAGTTCATGAACGCAGAGTATCGAAAAAATCCGTTTTGTTCAATCATCTGATTGCGTAAAACTTCTCGTTTTTTGCCATCATTCGGCGTTTAATTCCCCGACCGATGGCCGCAGAAGTTCAACTCACACCGATGATGGCGCAATATCGCCGTATCAAAGGCGAACTGCCCAAAGACGCGCTATTGCTGTTCCGCCTCGGCGATTTTTATGAAATGTTTTTCGAGGATGCCCGGGCCGGAGCGCAAATTCTGAATCTGGCGCTGACAGCGCGCAACGGCGTGCCGATGTGCGGCCTGCCGTTCCATGCGGCCAACGGGTACATCGGGAAAATTCTTCGGACCGGCCGAAAAGTAGCCATTTGCGAGCAACTCGAAGAGGCCCAACCGGGTAAACTCGTCAAACGCGAAGTCACCCAAATCCTTTCGCCGGGGACCCATTTTGACGAGCGGATACTGGCCGCGGAAAAAAATAATTTCCTGGCGGCGATTAGCCCGCATGGAACCATTTTCGGACTGGCGCTAGTGGATTTGACGACCGGGGAATTTCTGACCACGGAATTGGAGGGCGAGACCACGCTGCTGGCCGAGTTGGAACGGTTGCGCCCCGCTGAAATCATTTATCCGTCCGAGAAAACCGCCGTCCGGGACGCCCTGCGCGATTCCTTCAAAATTTTGAACGGCTATGAGGACTGGACCTTCGCGCCGGAAACCGCCGGCTTTACCGTGCGCGACCACTTCAAAGTTGCGTCGCTCGACGGTTTTGGCTTGAGAGACAAAACGGCGGCGGTGGGCGCGGCGGGCGGCGCGCTGCATTTTCTGACGCAGCATTTGCGACGCGACGCGAAGAACCTCACACGCATTTCATTTTATCAGCGCGGCGATTTTCTCGCCTTGGACCAGACCACGCTGCGGCATCTGGAAATCCTGGAGCCGCTGCGGCACGAGGCGCCGCGGCAATCGTCGCTGTACGGCGTGCTGAATCGGACGGCCACGCCGATGGGCGCGCGGCTGCTTCGAAACTGGGTCTCCCAACCTTTGGCGGCGGTGGCACCGATTAGCCGGAGACAGGATGCCGTTGAGATGTTTATTGAGCAACCCGCGGCACTGGAGGATTTTCGCGTGCAACTGGCGAACGTCCGGGATTTGGAACGCACGATCGGACGATTGAGCAGCGGCAGTGGCAACGCCCGCGACCTGGTGGCGCTGCGGATGGCGCTGGAGCAGTTACCCGCGCTGAAACGGATTCTGGGCGGAATCGGGACCATTGAATCCAACCGTGGCCTGCTGCCAAACGGCGCGGATGAATTGAGAGACGCGCCACGAGGTTTGATTGAAAACCTCGAATCGCAGGTCTCCGAGGCGCCTGATTTACTGGAACTGCTTGCGCGCGCCGTGGTGGATGACCCGCCGCTGGCCATCAAGGAAGGCGGCATGATCCGCGACGGGTTCGACGCCGCGCTCGATGAAATCCGCCAGGGGGCGCGCGGCGGCAAGGACTGGATTGCGAAATTGCAATCGGACGAAATCGCGCGCACGGGAATTTCATCACTCAAGGTCCGATTCAATTCAGTTTTCGGTTATTACATTGAAATCACGAAAGCGAACCTGGACAAGGCGCCGGCTCATTACATTCGGAAGCAAACGATCGCCAATGGCGAGCGTTTTATCACGCCGGAACTCAAGGAAATGGAAGGGAAGATCCTCGGCGCGGAAGAGCGGAGTGTGAAGCTGGAATACGAATTGTTCCAGCGGTTGCGGGAAACGGTTCTGGGCAAATTGAAGGAAATTCAGCAGACCGCCGCGGCCCTGGCGCAATTGGACGCGTTGGCCTCGTTCGCGGAAACGGCGCGTTTGCATAACTATTGCCGGCCGAAAATCTCCGATGAAGGCATTTTGAAAATCCGCGACGGTCGCCATCCGGTTTTGGAACAACAACTGTTGGACGAACGATTCGTGCCGAATGATGCGGCACTGGACGGTGGCATCCAGATTTGCCTTATCACCGGACCGAACATGGCCGGCAAATCCACATATATCCGCCAGGTGGCGCTGATCGCCTTGCTGGCGCACACCGGCAGTTTTGTTCCCGCGGCGGAAGCGCGGATTGATCTTTTGGACCGGATTTTCACACGTATCGGCGCGAGCGACGACCTGGCGCGCGGCCAAAGCACCTTCATGGTGGAAATGACGGAAACGGCGAACATTCTGAATAACGCGACGCCGCGCAGTTTGATCGTTCTGGATGAGATAGGCCGCGGCACGAGCACCTTTGACGGGCTTTCGCTGGCGTGGAGCATTGTCGAATATCTACACAACCAGGTCGGCGCCAAGACTTTATTCGCCACCCATTATCACGAGTTGACGGAGCTGGCGTCGCGCCTGCCGCGGCTTAAAAATTTCAATGTGGCGGTCCGTGAATGGCATGACCAGATAGTCTTTCTCCGGAAAATTGTCGCCGGGGGTACGGATAAAAGCTACGGCATCCAAGTGGCCCGCCTGGCGGGCGTGCCGAAGGAAATTCTGGAGCGGGCCAAACAGATTTTATCGAACCTCGAAGAATCCGAGTTGACGCCGGAAGGCAACGTGCGGCCGCCGCGCCGGCAACAAGACCGCGAGAAATTGAAAAATCTGGCCCCTCCGCCGCAAATGGACTTGTTTGGGGGGTGAGGACGGTCCGCGCGGGCGGGGGGACGGCCAACGTCTGCGATCATCCCCTCACCTCATCCTGACTCTCCCCTTGCGGCAGAATCGGAGCGGAGGGGGAATCGGCCTTCGGCGCGGCTACGACGGGACAGGCAGCAAGCGGACGCCGACGGTGGCTCGAACGCCGGGCAGAACGCGGCAGTCCAGAGATTCAATGCGGGAAACCTTCGGTCGAAATCTCATCATAGGGTAAACACCTACCATTGCCGCATTTGCATGGGGCGGCTTTCCGGCTTTTGTTATTGTATGAAAATAAAAATGGGATGCTCCTGGATGGCCGGGGCGGCGATTTTGACAATGGCGACGCTATCGTCGCCTGCCGATGAATCGTCCACCGCGGCTGCCGGGCCGGAAAAAACGTACACGGGCACGGTTCTAGCCGTGCATCCAAACCAACAAACCATGCGCGTCCGCGGATGGTTTTTAAGCAAGGACTTCAACATTGGCAATTCCTGCGAATTTGCCTTGTGGGGCCAGCCGGCTGGCGCGCTGACGGATTTGCGGCCTGGCGAAAAAGTCACGGTCAGTTACCAAGCTTCCAATGGCGTATGGGTGGCGGACCGGGTCAAGGAAGACCTGGCGAGCAAGGAAGGCACCGTCCAAGCCGTCAATCCCACGGACCATTCGATCACCTTGCGGGATCATGGAATGGACAAGACATTCAAAATTGCGGATGACTGCGCTGTGGTATTGCGGGACAACCATTCAGGGTTCATCTCGGACGTCCAGCCAGGCGATCTGGTGACGGTGATTTATGATACGCCGGACGGCCACGCGACGGCGCGGCAAATCGCGCAAACGAGCGCGACCTTTACTGGAACGTTGACGGCCATTGATTTGGAATCCAAGACATTGAAAGTCAAATCAATGTTTGAAACCAAATCGTTTGACGTCGGCAGCCAATGCGCGATCGTTCTCGATGGCAAGATGGGCGGGCAACTGAGCAACCTCAGGCCGGATGAACCACTCGTCATCAATTATGACGACGTAAATGGCGTCAACATCGTCAATCGCATCGCCACAGCGCCGCCGGCGCAAACGGAGACGACCACTTCGATGCGGACAGTCCCGTAACGGCGCATTCAGCGCTTCAATTCGCGGCATGTTGTCCCACGACGACATGCCGCGATTTTCGTTTTATCGAATTGCATCGCGGGCATTTCGATGCAAATTGATGCGCGACAAAACTGATCGAATATGAAACAACGGAAATTGGGAACTCAAGGGTTGACCGTCTCCACCCTCGACCTCGGCTGCATGGGCATGTCGGAATTTTACGGCTCGCGCGATGACCAGGAATCCATTGCCACGATCCCTCGCGCACTCGACCTCGGCGTGACGTTTCTCGACACGGCGGACATGTACGGCGTCGGCGAAAACGATCGTCTCGTCGGCCGCGCCATCCGGGGCCGCCACCGCGAAGTGGTGCTGACCACAAAGTTCGGCAACGTGCGTGACGCCCAGGGAAAGTTTCCCGGTATCAACGGCCGGCCGGAATATGTCCGCCACTGTTGCGACGCCAGTCTGCTGCGCCTCGGGGTTGAACAGATTGATTCGCGCAAGGCGATGATGTGGTCCCAATTCCCGGCACCAAACGCCGGAAGTATCTCGAAGAAAATGTCGGCTCGGTGGGTGTGGAATTGAACGCGTCGGATTTGAAGGGGATTTCCGTGCCGCTCCGCACGGGGTTGCCGCCGGATTGCGCTATCCGGAACAGGCCATGCGAGCGGTGAACCGGTAGCGGGGGTGCTTTCTTTGAACAAAATTCACTGGCGACGGTCGGCTATTGCGGTAGCATGAGCGTTCTTTCATGAAAACAAAGCTGGTTTTTGGAGTCATCATATTGACGGCGGCAATGGCGGCTTCGCGTGTTTTTGCCGACGACACGAATTTTGCGGGCGCGGAATGGGCGCCGGTGGATTCGAAGCCGGTCCTGGCCGCGGCGGCGCAAATCACCCTGCAAAATTATTCCAATTGTGACGCGGTCATCGTCGAGGAAAGCAGCGTCCGCGAATATAACGCCGACGGCACCGGCGAATGCCAGGATGAGACATTCACGAAAGTGCTGACGGAAGAGGGCAAACGCGACAACCGCGAATTTTCCCTGGGCTTCATGCTGCCGTATTTTACGGTCTCGGTGCCCACCCTGGAAGTCATCAAACCGGATGGCACGGTCATTCCGGTGGATGTGCCGGCCAATTCCAAGGAGTCCATTGACAGCAGCCAGATGGCGGAAAACATTTATGATCCCAACGACCGCGTCTTTACCGTCAGCATTCCGCAATTGGACGTGGGCGACGTGGTGCATGTCATCGCCCGCGAAACCATTGATCGTTCGATCATGCCGGATGAATTTGACGATGAAAACATTTTTGAAGGCACGAGTTACATCCGGCATTGGTCGTATGAAGTTCACGCGCCGGCGGGCCTGCCACTGGTGAGCATCGGGTTGCGCGATGAAATTCCCGGAACGGTTTCCGCCACGACGCGAACCAACGGCGCGACGGTGGATTATCGTTGGGAGATCAGCAACGTTCCGCGGATGTTTGATGAGCCGGGAATGCCGCCTTACGACGAAGTGCTGCAGCGGCTGTTTGTGAGCACGGTGCCCACCTGGCAGGACGTTTCGAAATGGTATTGGAACTTGAGCCTGCCGCACCTTGAAGCTTACACGCCGGCAATGGTCCAGAAAGTCGCCGAGTTGACCAACAACCAGCCGACTGAGATGGACAAGATCAAGGCGCTTTTTTATTACGTCTCGCAAAATATCCGTTACGTGGGCGAGACGCTGGAGACCAACCGGCCCGGATTCGAGCCGCATGATGTATGCATCACCTTCGACGATAAATACGGAGTTTGCCGGGACAAGGCGGGTTTGCTCGTGGAAATGCTGCGGCTGGGTGGTTTTCAGGCTTATCCGGTTCTGATTAACATCGGCGCCAAACGTGACCCGCACGTGCCGCAACCGGATTTCAACCACGCCATCGTGGCGGCGGAATTGACGAAGGGCCACTATACCCTGATGGACCCGACCGACGAACACACGCGCGAATTGCTTCCCGCGGAGGATGGCAACCGCAGCTACCTCGTCTGCAAACCGCAAGGCGAAACCTTGCTGCTCAGCCCGGTGCCGCCGGCTGACAAGAACCTCTTGATCGTGAAGACCACCGGCACACTTGACGCCAACGGCCACCTCAGCGCCACCTCGAAAATCTCGTTTGAAGGGGCGAACGACGATGCCTATCGCAACGCCTTTGCGCAATCGCGGCCGGACGAGATCAAACATTTTTTTGAAGGCCGCCTCAAGGAAGCCATTCCCGGGCTGACCTTGACATCCCTCGCCATCACGCCGAGTAACATACTTGATACCTCGGTGCCCCTCGAGGCGGAATTGAAATACACGGCCGACGGCCTGACCGCCCTGGGCGGCAACATGGCGATTGTCAGCGTGCCGTGGATGGCCAGGGATTTGGGCGTGGCCAACCGCATTCTGGTCGGCGACGTGGGGCTGGAGAAGAGAAAGTATCCGCTGGAGATTGATTTCACCTGCGGCGTGCGCGAGGAGATGTCATTGAAATTGGCCGGCGGCTTTGCGGCGCCGCTGTCCATCCCCCAGTTTTCCAACTTCAACGACGACAGCGTGGCTTACGACGAAGACGCCGTGTTCACGAATGGCTCGGTGGATTGTTCGCGCCAATTCCTTTTGAAGACCGTCGAATTTTTACCCGCCCAATATCTGCGACTGAAACAAACCTACAAGGACATGGATTATGACTGGCGCAAAAACCTGATCCTGTCCCTCAACTCCGCCGGCGTGAAAGAAGCCATGGCTGCCGCCAAATTCACAACCCAGGCCGCGCCGGGCTGCGATGCGGAAATTCTCTCCGACAATAAAACGCTGGAAGTGAAGGACCCGCACACGGCCGTTTATCGCGTGACTTACTCCAAGCGCATCCTGACTTATAACGGCAAGATCAACGAGTCCGAGGTCAAGGTGGAATACAATCCGGCGTGCGAAGAGGCTAAAATCCTCCGGGGCGTTGTCATTTCGCCCAACGGCAAGCGCCAGGAAATTTCCCCGGACGGAATCAACCTGATGGACCAGGGCTGGAACGCCGGGGCCAAACGTTATCCCGGCGGCAAAGTGCTCGTGGCCAGCCTGCCGGGCGTGGAAATCGGCTCGATTATTGAGGTGGAATACGAAGTGACGATGCATGACAAACCGTTTTTGGCCGGTTTCGAGCCGTTCGGATTTCCCGAGACGCTGGACGCGAAAACCTTCACTTTGACCGCGCCCGCGAATGTCAGGGTCCGGACCATGACGACGGGCAAACCGGGGATCGTCACTGAGGCTGAAAAATTGTCGGATGGGACGACCGCCATTGAGTGGCACGCCACCAATGTTCCGGCGCTTCCGTCCGAGCAGGAGTTGCCACCGGATTGGGATTATGATGCCGGCGTACAGTATTTCATCGGCAATATCGCAGGTTATTGGAAGGCGTTGAATGACGCCATGCTGGCGCGGGCCAAAAATTCGGCCAACGCCGCCGCGCTGGCCCGGCAGTTGACCGCATCCGCCAAAACGAAATTGGACGCCGTAAAAGCCATTCGTGATTTCATCGCTAAAAATATCCGCAGCGCCGGACCCTCATTCACCACATTACCACTTAGCGGGCTTTCCGATGCCGACACGACCCTGGCGGATGGTTACGGCCACGCCGCCGACTGCGCGATCCTTTACTCTGCGATGCTTACCGCCGCTGGTTTTCAACCGGAATTTGTTTTAGCGTCCGGATTGCCGCCGGTGGAGGGGATAGATCGCGTCGCCAGGTCATTTCCCCTGCCCAACGATTTTCAAACGCCGCTGGTGAGGATATTCCTCGGCGGCGATGATTATTATCTGAACGACACCGACCAGTATTCGCAATTGGGCACAACGGCCTTTAACGACAAACTTGGCGTGGTCCTGGCCACGGGGAGGATGGAAACCATTCGCGCGGCGAAAAATTGCGGCGACAAGACGAAAATCGTCTATACCGTCGCGCTTTCCACGGACGGCACGGCCCGGATTAAAATTTCGCGATATTTTTTTGGTGAGGATTACAATGGCGCCCATAAGTTTTTCGCCGAACTGCCGCCGGAAGAACGGAATCATTATTTCCAGGAAGCCGTCTCGCGCGTGGCCCAGGGGGCCAAAGCCGTCGGCGGCCTGACCACGCGTTTCGACACCTATCCAGGCCTGGAGGAATTCACCGTGGAATGGGACGACTACGGTGTCGTGGATGGGAAATATCTCTACTTTAACCTGCCGTTCACCCCGTCATTCCTGGACACCGCCGCCGACCAGCGCTCCCTGCCGCTGTTCATCGCCGACGAAAATGAACAAATTGTGCGCGCGGAAATTGAATTGCCCGCCGGATACCGGGAGACGGCCATTGTGCCCCCGAGCGAAGAATTCAACGCGCCCGGCGGCTCAAAAGTTCGCATTACCCGGACCGGGGCGGATGGCAGATGCATCATCACCGATGATTTTGACACGACACCGGCGGTCATTGCGCCCCAAAACTATCCCAAGCTGCTGGACATCCAATCCGCGCTCGGTGAAAAATCGGAAATCACGTTTTTGCTGGAGAAGGAATAGTTTGCGTGGCGGTCAGTTCCATCCCCACGAGGCAGACATCGTCTTCAAATTCGTGGCTGATGGAAAAGGCGAGGACTTCTTCGAGCAGTTCGTCAAAGAGCCGGCTGGTTGGCTTTTCGAGCAGATTTTTCACGTCCGCCATCAATCGTTCCTGTGAATAGAGTTCTTCATTGGGTCCCTGCACCTCATAAATGCCATCAGTGAACAGCATCAGCAAGTCGCCAGGCGCCAATTGGACCTCAGTAGTTTGATACGGCGGATCGTCGAACAATCCGAGCGCGGGTTGGCCGTGGCCCGAGGCATTGGCGAGGGCGCGGATGGATCCTTCAGAGCGGCGCACCAGCAGTGGCTTGGGATGGCCGGCGTTGGCAAAGCGCATCATGCCGGTTTTCCAGTTGGCGGTAAAATAGAATGCCGTGGTGAGCATCGGCGAACCCGTCGTCTTCAAAATATTGCACAAGTCGGAGTTGAGCTTGCGCAAGAACCTTCCGGGGTCATGGGCGAGGGGTTTCAACTCCTCGGCCAGCGCGCGAATCATCGCGGTGACCAGCGCGGCGCGAATGCCATGACCGGTCACGTCGCAAATCAGCACGCCTGCCTCGTCGTCTGAAAGCGAATTGACGCTGAAAAAATCGCCGCTGACGGCTTCGGCCGGTTGGTAGCGGTGGGCGAATTGAAAGGCGCTTTGGTCCGGCGGGACATTTGGCGGGAAGATCGGATATTGTTGCGGCAGCATGGTGACTTGGATTTCGCGGGCCATCCGCAGGTTGTCCTCCATGAGCTGATTTTTGGCTCGCAATTCCTCGCGGCTCCGCGCCAGTTCGTCAGTGGCGCGGCGGATTTGTTCCTCGGCATGCTTTTGTTCGGTGATGTCCTCGACGGTGCCCTCGTAATACAATAATTTTCCCCGGGTATCGCGGACCGCGCGGCAATTCTCCGAAATCCAGATGATGGTATCGTCCTTGCGATAAATTCTGGATTCAAAGCCGCTCAACGTGTCGTGTTCCTGCATCAGACGGATAAATTCCTCGCGGCGGCCTTCCTCGACATAGAGTTTGCGGGCGATGTCGGTGATACTGGCCATCAATTCCGCGGGCGACTCGTACCCGTAAATGCGGGCGAGGGCGATGTTGGCCAGGAGGTAATGGCCGTCCGGGGTTGTGCGGAAAACGCCTTCCACGAGATGATCAAACACGCCATAATAGTTGTCTTTTTCCTCAATCAACGCCACGTGCTCGGCCTGGCGTTCCATTGCGCAGCCCAGGACCCGGCGCAGCATCGCGGCGTCCAGATTCTCATTTGGCAAACAATCCTGCGCCCCGGCGCGAACCACCTCGGCGGCGAAATCGGCATCCTTATTTGCGCTCAAAACGACAATCGGAAGGCGCGGCGCTTGAACCGCCAGCAGAGTGAGTTGTTCCATTCCATCCCCGCCGGCGGCAAGCTCGAATAATGCCCCGTCAAAGGAATCATGCTCGAGTCGGGACAGGGCGGCATTGACTGTTGGCACAATTGAAAAACCGGTTTTCCCGCCTTCGCGCAACAATTCGCCGATGCGTTGTGCCGACGGTTCGTTTTGGCCGATCCATAGAATTTTCACCAGGTTAGATTCCATCGTCTCCACAAAAACATACAGGGTTACGCCGCTGCCGCAAGCGGGTAGCGCCCCGCTTAACGATAAAAACAACAGAAGCCGGCAAGGATTCCGGACGCACCCTACAAGCGCGCGACGCGGCTTTGCACTTCGCGGAAGCTATGAAGAAAGAGTTCGTTGTCGGCGACGGCCTTTTCGACGAGCGGCCTGAGCATGGCGACTTCCGAGCCGTTGACGACTCCGTGGACGCTTTGTTGAAAGGCCTGCATCGGGTCGAGGGTCTGGAACCCATCGCCCAGCAAAATAATCGTGGCATGGCGGCGCCGGCCCATCGGCATTGTCTGCAACGATTTCAAAGAAATGTTCTCTTCGGGATTGTTGGCGGCAAATAATTCCTCGATCACGACGAGTTGATACGCGACCTGGCTGAAACGGGTGGCAAACTCGTCGTGCGCGGTGACGGCATGAACTTTATATCCCAAGTCCTGCAAAACGGTTTTCGCGGTGTCCGCCCAGGCGGCACGGGAGCAGGCAATAAGGGCGGGGCGGTCGGAGGCGCCGATGAAATCAAAGGAGTCGGGCATACTATTTGAATTTCAAGGTTGGCTTGGATTGGGCGTCGTGCGACCCGGATGGCTTCATTTTGAGCGAGCCGAAGGTCGAAGTGACTTCGCCGCGCTCTTTTTTGATATTGTCTATGGCGCGGGAGACGACGCCGCGTTTGGTACAATAAAGCCTGGCGGTTTCCTCGGTGATCAGGCCTTTTTCGAACGCCTCAATGCAGGCGTGGTCGAAGTTGCGCCATCCAAACGGGTAGCTGGCCTCGATGATTTCGTAAAACGTCTTTCCTTCGCCTTCGCCGAGCCGGATGGACTCTTCGGTACGGAGGTTGTGGCCCATGATTTCCACCAGGGCAAAACGGCCGCCGCCAACTTTGGGTGCCAGCCGCTGGCTGACAATCCACCGCAACGAATCGGCGAGGCGAATCCTGATTTGCTCCTGCTCCTCAGGGGAGAACATGCCGAGGATGCGGTTGACGGTTTCGCCGGCGTTAATGGTGTGAAGGGTGCTTAGGACCAGGTGACCGGTCTCGGCGGCGCTCAGGGCGATTTTCACCGTGTCCTGGTCGCGCATTTCGCCGACGAGAATGACCTTGGGCGCCTGGCGCAACGCCGCGCGCAGGCCGTTTGAAAAGTTGTCAAAATCCACTCCCAGCTCGCGCTGGTTGAAAGTGGACAACACATGCGGATGCACAAATTCCACCGGGTCTTCCAGGGTAACAATGTGGACGGCCTTGGCCTGGTTGATTTCGTTGAGCAAGGCGGCGAGGGTCGTGGTTTTGCCGGAACCGGTGGCGCCCGTCACAAGCACCAGGCCGGTTTTTTCCTTGGGGATTTCCTTGAAAATTTCCGGCATTTTCAGCTTTTCCAAGGTGGGAATCACTGTGTTCAATTGGCGGCAGACAATGGAATAATTTCCGCGCTGCGAAAAGACATTGACGCGGAAGCGCGCCATTTCCGAAAGAGCGTAGGCGGCGTCGCAGGAACCGTGGCGCAACAGATGTTCCAGGTGCTGCAAATTGTCGCCGATGAGATTGAGGGCGATCATTTCGGTCTGGAAAGGAGTAAGTTTTTCAATTGGCGGATCGAAGGGCACGGGCTTGAGCTCGCCATAGGCCTCGACCTGGAGGGGACGGTCAACGGTGAAAAGCAGATCCGAAACCTCCGGCTGCGCAGCCCGCATCACGGTCATGATTCTGTCCAGTTCGGGGCGCCGCATAATTCACATGGCATCTTCGTCTTCCGGCGGATGGGTCAGGAAGGGCCGGAATTTTTTCCTGTCGAGCGCCTTGTCATAAGCGTCCTCCGGGGAAATGCGCTTCATCCGCAAATGCTCCATGATGTGGTCATCCATGGGTTGATTGCCAATTTTCTTGCCGACTTGAATCATGCCCGGAATCTGATGGGTCTTGCCTTCGCGCACGAGATTGGCGACGGCAGTGGTGAACACAAGAATTTCGAACGCGGCGCACCGGCCTTTCTTGTCCTGCCGCTTGAAAAGCGTCTGGGCGACGATGCCTTTCAGCGATTCAGAGAGGGTCTGGCGTATCTTGTTTTGCTGGTCCGCGGGAAAAACGTCAATGATTCGGTCCACGGTTTTTGCGGCGCTTTGTGTGTGCAAGGTGCCAAAGACGAGGTGGCCGGTGCTGGCCGCGGTCAACGCCAGTTCAATGGTCTCCAAATCGCGCATTTCGCCGACCAGAATGATGTCCGGGTCCTCGCGCAACGCGCCGCGGAGAGCGGCCGCAAAGGAGCGGGTGTGGACGCCGACTTCGCGGTGATTCACCAGGCAGTTTTTGCTTTCGTGAGTGAATTCAATGGGGTCTTCGACGGTGATGATATGGTCTTTGCGGTTTTTGTTGCAATAATCCACAATGGCCGCCAAGGTTGTGGATTTGCCGGACCCGGTGGGTCCCGTGACCACCACGAGGCCGCGATGCAACATGGCAAATTTTTTCAACACCGGGGGAAGCGGCGCGTCAAATTTCTCAAAATCCTCGAAGGAAAGCACGCGGCTGGGGATCTGGCGGAAGACGGCCGAGACGCCATTTTTTTGATTGAAGAAATTGACGCGGAAGCGGGAAATGTTGGGGATCTCGTAACCGAAGTCCACATCGCCGGTTTCCTCGAATTGTTTGATTTTGTAATCGGGGGCGATTTCGTAGAGCATCGTCTTGAGAGCATCGCTTTGCAGGGGTGGGTAGTCCACGCGCTGAAGTTCGCCATTGATCCGCAACATGGGCGGATTGCCGGAGGCCATGTGAAGATCAGAGGCCTTCTGCTCGAACATCAGATTAAAAAATGCGTCTATTTTGGCCATAACAGCCTTCTTCTGTTGAGCGAATCTTAGCCAATACCGCGCCGAATGCAAGCAATGAAAGCAGTTTCCGACATCATCCGCGCCGAACTGGAAAACGGCGGGGCCGTGCCCTTTGCCCGCTTCATGGAATTGGCGCTTTATGCCCCCGGCGTGGGCTACTATGAAACAAAACGAAATCCGGGGCGGGGGGGGGATTTTTACACCAGTGTCAGCACCGGCGAGCTGTTCGGACAGTTGCTGGCCTTCCAATTTGCCGAATGGCTGGAGCAATCGCCGGTGGCCGGCAATCCATTGGCCATTATCGAAGGAGGCGCCCATGATGGGGCCCTGGCCAAAGATATTTTGACCTGGATTCGAGCGCATCGGCCGAAACTTTTTGAGCGGCTTCAATATGTCATCCTGGACCCGTCGCCCCAACGGCAGAGCTGGCAGAAGAAAACGCTTGCAAAATTCAGAGACAAAAGTCTTTGGATTTGCGGATTTTCCGAACTCAAAAAAGGGCAATCGGCGGTCAGCAATCGGCAGCGCCTTCGCGGTATCATTTTCTCGAATGAGCTTCTGGACGCATTTCCGGTGCATCGCCTGGGATGGGATGCCAAAGGGAAAAAATGGTTCGAGTGGGGCGTCGCCTGGGACGGCGAAAAATTCGTCTGGGCGCGGATGGAATGCGGCAGACAGCCAGCCGTGGGGCGGGAATTGCTGGAAGTGTTGCCGGACGGCTACGCGATCGAAATTTCTCCGGCGGCGGAAACGTGGTGGAGGGCCGCCGCAAACACCCTGGGCGACGGAAAACTTCTGACGATTGACTATGGCCTGACCGAGGACGAACGCTTTTTGCCGCACCGCAGAGAGGGCACGCTGCGCGCTTATTTTCGGCATCACCCCGCCGGTGATCTTTTAGCGAATGTCGGCGAACAGGATTTGACGGCGCATGTCAATTTTTCGGCGATACAATCCGCCGGTGAAGCCTGCGGGCTGGCCACGGAAAGTTTTTCCACGCAATCGCAATTTCTAACGCGGATTCTGGAAAAGGCGGCGGGGGACCCATCCTTTGGCGACTGGGCGGCCCGGGCGCGCCAATTCCAAACGCTGACCCACCCGGAACATTTGGGCCGTGCCTTCAGGGTTTTGGTCCAAACACGATAATCAGATCGAAAAATCCTCGGAGAAGATTTTCACGTTTTTCAATTCCACAAACACCTGCTCGCCGACCCTGGGTTGCAATTGCTGAAATTCCTCCTTGCTCAATTGCGCGGAAAATTGCCCGCGGCCATCCAACCGTTCCAGGTCCAGGTTCGCGAGCGGTCCGGCGGCGTTGCAACGAACCACGCGCGCCGGAAACGTCTTTTGGCCGTTCGCCTCGCGCGAAATGCGGATGTCGTGTGGGCGAACAAACGCCACAGCGTCGGATTCAGTTTCACCGGCCGTCTCGGGGACGCGGAACTTTGATTCGCCGATCTCCACCGCCCCTTCATGCACACGCCCGCTGAACAGATTCACGTTGCCCAGAAAATCATAAACAAACGGAGTCGCCGGATGGTCGTAAATGTCCTCTGGCGTGCCGATTTGCTCGATTTGGCCGTCGCGCAAAATGGCGACGCGGTCGGCCACTTCGAGCGCCTCCTCCTGGTCGTGGGTGACAAAAAGGGTGGTGATATGAATTTCCTGATGCAACTTGCGCAGCCAGCGGCGAAGCTCCTTGCGGACCTTGGCATCGAGCGCGCCAAAGGGTTCATCGAGCAAAAGCACCCTGGGTTCGACCGCCAGGGCGCGTGCGAGCGCGACGCGCTGGCGCTGCCCTCCGGAAAGCTGCGCGGGAAACCGTTTGCCGAAGGGCTCGAGCTGGATCAATTTCAAAAGCTCGCCGACGCGCTGGCGGATTTTCGATTCGGGCGGACGCAGTGGCTTTGGACGGACCCGCAGGCCAAAGGCGATATTCTCAAAGACACTCAAATGGCGGAAGAGAGCATAATGCTGGAAGGCGAAGCCGGCCTGGCGCTGGCTGGCGGGAATCTTGGTGACGTCCTCGCCGTAAAACAAGACCTGGGAATCGGGGGAATCGGGAAATTCCAAGCCGGCAATGACCCGCAATAATGTGGTTTTGCCGGAGCCGGACGGTCCCAGCAGGGCGACGAGTTCGCCGGACTCGACCTTGAGGCTCACGTGGTCGAGCGCGGCAAAGATGCCGAACCTCTTGGTGATATTTTTTACTTCGACACTCATGCCTGCTTGTCCCGGTCAGGGGTGATTGGCAGGGGAAAGATGCCACGGATCCCCACATGTTTAAACTCAATCCACGATTTTAATACCAGGGTGGCGAGCGCCAAAAAAGTCAGCAGGGAGGCCACCGCGAATGCGCCGGTAAAGTCGTATGCCTCGTATAAAATTTGCACATGCAAGGGGATGGTGTTGGTCCTGCCCTGGATATGGCCACTCACCACCGAGACCGCGCCAAATTCTCCCATGGCTCGCGCATTACAGAGGATCACCCCGTAAAGCAGCCCCCATTTAATATTGGGCAAGGTCACGCGCCAAAACGTTTGCCATCCGCTCGCGCCGAGCACACGCGCCGCTTCCTCCTCGGTGCGACCCTGCGCCTGCATCAAGGGGATCAATTCGCGCGCGACAAATGGAAAGGTGACAAAAATCGTGGCGAGCACAATTCCGGGAACGGCAAAGATGATATGGATGTTACGGGCCAAAAGCCAGGGACCCAACCAGCCTTGCGCGCCGAAAACCAGAACATAGATCAAACCGGAAATGACCGGGGAAATTGAAAACGGCAAATCAATCAGCGTGAGTAAAATGCTCTTTCCGGGAAAATCGAACTTGGCAATCGTCCAAGCCGCGCAAACGCCGAAAAGGCAATTGAGCGGCACCGAAATCCCCGCCGCAATCAACGTCAATTCAATCGCGCTCACCGTGTACGGATCGCGCAACGTGTTAAAATAATAGCCGAGGCCCTGCCCAAATGCCTCGACAAAAATGGAAATGAGGGGGATCACCAGGAAAAGACCGACGAACGCCAGAGCGATAAGGATAAGCATGCGGCGCATGAACGGAGGTTCGGTCATACGGTGGGGCGCGTTGATTTTTTCGTCGTCGGTCATGCGAATTCGGAGGCATTATGCCGGTTGCTCCACCATTGGAGCAGATTGATGGCCAGCAGCAACGCAAAGGAAACCACGAGCATCACCACGGCCAGCGCGGTTGCCCGGGCGTATTCAAATGAATCCAATTCGCTCATGATGAGGAGCGGGACGATTTGGGTTTTCATCGGGATATTGCTGGAGATGAAAACCACCGAGCCGTATTCGCCGAGAGAGCGCGCAAAGGCCAGCGCAAATCCGGTCAACATCGCCGGGCTTAACATCGGCAACACGATGCGGCGGATCGTCTGCCAGCGATTGGCGCCAAGGCTCGCGGCGGCCTCCTCGATTTCCGGGTCCAAATCCGCCAATACCGGCTGGACGGTCCGGACGACGAAGGGGAGGCCGACAAAGGTCAGCGCGACGAACACGCCCAGGCGGGTGTAGGACACTGTAATGCCAAGTGGGGCAAGGCAATGGCCGATCCAGCCGTTCGGCGCGTAAAGTGTCGCCAAGGTGATGCCCGCCACGGCGGTTGGCAGGGCAAATGGCAGGTCCACGAGCGCATCCATGAATCTTTTTCCGATAAACTCATAGCGCACCAACACCCAGGCGATGATCAAACCGAATACCGCATTGACAAATGCCGCGCAAAATGAAGCGCCGAAGCTCAACCGATAAGCCGCCATCGCCTGGGGCGAGAAGGCAGTGTGGCAAAATTGCACCCAGGACAATTCCCCGGCCTTCGCAAAGGCCGCTGCCAGAGGGATGACGACAATCAAGCCCAGGTAAAGCAGCGTGTAGCCGAGCGTCAGTTTGAAGCCCGGCAGCACTCTGATTTTTCCGCCTTTCTGGGTCGGCACAATTTTATAAGTTCGGCGCGTAGGCGATGAATTTCCGGTATTCGGCCAATATGGTTTCCAACGCTACCACAAATGCGTATTCCTTCAAATAATCCGGCGGCGATTTCGGCGTTTCCAGAATAATCTCAAATGGACGCGGACGGACCTTCGGCGGCGCGCTCAAAATGCCGTCGAACGTGTCGCGGATGATGCCATTCCGGGCGGCAAAGCCGTCAATCACCGGACGACTGTCGCGCGGCAAAAATTTTTCGGCGGCTCGCAATGCCGGTTGAATTAAATGTTTGGTCAAAGTTGCGCCCCGGACGATTCCGTAAAACCCGTCGCTGGTGTCATCGGTGTGGAGGGCGATAACTCCCTGAAACGATCGTGAGACCAATTCGGCTTGAAGCAGGCGGACTTCCGGCTCGGTGGAATTTTTCCAGAATTCGCGGTTCAAATCTTTTCCGCGCCGGGACCATCTTGTGTCGTCTTCGAATCCAGTTGGATTGCAAACGGGATAAAACGACAAATAATAACCGGCGGCGATTTCGGGTCGGACTTCAAGAAATTGGATGAATCGAACGATGGCGTGAACGCCCTCCGGTTCATCGCCATGAATGCCGCCGAAAATGCCCAAGCGGATGGGGGCATCGCCGCCGCGCGGCCCCACGAACAGGTAACGTGGCAAGTCGTAGCCTTCCCCGCGACTTTCAAAGCGCGCCTCATGGTTGGCCACCAGGTTGGGCGACGTGGTGGCGATTTGCTCCACTGGCGCGAGCAGGTCAGAAATAGACCGACGTTGTTTGCGTGGCGTTTGCCTTGCGGTTTTGAGGGGTGAATCAGCAATGGTCATAAAAATTATTGCGGCCGGTAAATCTGGTCGAAGACTCCTCCATCGGCGAAGTGGGTTTTTTGGGCCTTTGCCCAGCCACCGAATTCCGAGTCAACGGTCACTAATTTCAATTTGGGAAAATTCGCGGCATATTTTGCGGCAATGGCGGGATTGCGCGGGCGATAAAAATTTCGCGCCGCAATTTCCTGCCCTTCGTCCGAATAAAGATATTCGAGATAGGCTTTGGCGACTTCCGTGGTGCCATGACGTTCGGTGTTTTTGTCCACCCAGGCGACGGGCGGCTCAGCCAGGATGCTGAGCGGCGGCGTGACGATTTCAAAATTGTCGGCACTGAACTCTTTCTGTGCGAGGCGCGCCTCGTTCTCCCAGGCGAGCAGGACATCGCCAATACCGCGCTGGGCAAACGTGATGGTGGAACCCCGCGCGCCGGAATCGAGAATTGGCACATTCTTGTAGAGCCTGGCGATGAACGCCCTGGCTTTGGCATCGTCATGACCATAGGTTTCCAACGCGTAGGCGTAAGCGGCCAGATACGCCCACCGGGCGCCGCCGGATGTTTTGGGGTTCGGCACGATGACGCTGACGCCGGGATTTACCAAATCGTCCCAGTTCTTGATGCCCTTCGGGTTTCCCTTGCGCACGAGAAATACAATGGTCGAAGTGTAGGGCGTGCTGTTGTCAGGCAACCGGCTTTGCCAATTGACGGGCAACAGTTTGGACTGCTGCGCAATCATGTCTATGTCATACGACAATGCCAGCGTCACCACGTCCGCCTCGAGACCGTTGATGACCGCCTGCGCCTGCTTGCCCGAACCGCCGTGGGATTGGTTGATGGTCACGTCGTCGCCGGTTTTGGCCTTCCAGTATTTTGCAAAGGCGGCGTTGTATTCCTGATACAATTCACGCGTGGGATCGTATGAAACATTGAGCAAGACAACCTGTCCTGCGCGGGCGACTCCCGCCAGAAGGAGGGCCACGACAACAACGCTAATCATGTTTTTCATAACGATGCTTCCGGGCGTCTAGCACTTAGAATGCCAGTTGCACGCGCGTGAAGATGACATTTTCCGGCTGGGCTGTGACCGGGCCGTTGCCAATGGCGCCGCCGCCGCCATTAAAGGTGGTGCGCGAAAAGCTGGTGTCCACGCGAAAATCACGGTTCAAATACCAGTTGAGACCGACCGACCATGCTTTGGCCTCGGACGCCGAGCCGGCGGTGGCAAACCTCGAAAAATTCGCGTCGTCTATGTAGAGGTCCGCATAGCGCGCGACGATTTGCCATGCGCCCCAGCCCCGGTTATGGAGATCAAACGGATGAAGCGGCGTGACGCCATTGTAGGAGGCATCCTCGCCGGTCAGGACCCAACCCACGGTGGCTTCCCAAGCGCTGTTTCGTAAATTGGCGGAAGCCACCGGCGCAGTGGTCCTGGTGACCTCCTGGTCAGAAATCGCGTATTCCCCCATCACACTGAACGGCCCGTAATAATAATATCCCTGGGGCGAAAGCCGCCAATGCGACCCGCTGGCGACGACGCCGTTGGTGTAAGAATAAAAAACCTGTTGACCGTCGGTCTTATAACCGGAGGTCAAATCGGCCCCGCTGTCAACCTCATAACTGCCGCCGACGCCGAAGCCGAGACCCTGCAAAAAGCCCATATCGGAAGTATTCAAGGGTTGGAAAAACAAACGTCCCTCAAACGCCTTGTCATCGTCCACAGCCTGGGTGGAGGCCGGTGGGGTGATATAATCGGGCGCGCCATTAAATATTCCCGCGGCATAGCTTATCGCGCTGCTGAATAAATCACCATGCAATTCGAAGCCGGCATCCCGGTTGGGCACCAAATCCGTCACCAGTGAGCGCTCATTAAATGATATCCAACTGTCCACCTGCAACGCCTCAAGCCCGACGGGTGATTTGAATCGTCCGCCTTCCAATTGGAATGCCGGACTATAGTGATAATTCAAATAGGCATCATAAACCACCACGCCGCTGCCGCCAAAATCCGGCGTGAAATTAAAATCGTAATCATGGAACACCGTCCCGGTGAAAATTGGCCGCGCGCGACGAAGCAGAAAGGTGTCCTTGCCCGCGGTGCCGCCGCCATCAGCAAGAAACGTGCGGCTGTCCACCTGTATGATCCCATGTAACGAGGCGATAAAATTCGAGTTCGCCGAGCTGAAGCTGAAACCGTTCGCGTCCAGGGTTATCTTCGGCTGCGTTTTGGCCGCCTCGGCCGCCGCCTGCTGATCCAATTCGCGTTGCCGTTCCAGAATCCGCACCTTCTGGTCCAATTCCCGGACTTGCGCGGATTGCTGATTTTGCGTGGGGCTGTTTTGCGCCGCTTGTTGCCGCTCAAGCGCGTCCACCTTCTGTTCCAGGGCCTGGACTTCCTGTTTCAACGCCTGAATGTCCTCTGCTGGCGCGTTGGTCTGCTGCGCCAGTGCCGCGCTTCCAAACTGCGTTCCCGCGATCCCTGTCAATAACCACAATTTTAGGTTCATATTTTTATTTTGCAGGTTTAACTGCGATTCAATTCGACATTTTTATCACCCTATTTTGCCATTGCACCGCCAATAAATAACGACCTATACAGTCGTCATTATGCACCTGTTTTTTTTTGCGTCAACAACTTTTTTGAAAATTTTCTCTAAATCCCCTCTCCGCCGGTGAATCCGGCAGAAACCTCACGTTTGGTGACGGGCAAACCCCTGGCGACTTCGGCCAGCGTGGCGCGGTCCATGGCACCGGCGACATAATTACGGGCATCGAGGAAAATACGGCGGAATTTGCAGACCGGCTCTTGCGAACAGCGCTCGTAGCCGGTCACAGAAACGCAGCCGATTGGGGCTAAAATCCCGTCAAAATGCCGCACCACCTCCCCCATCGTGATTTTTTCCGGCTTTTTGGCCAGGACATAACCGCCGCGGATTCCGGCCAGGCTCTTGACCCAACCCTGGGCTTTGAGATCGAGCATGATTTGCTCCAGAAACCGTTTGGGCACGTCATTGCGCCGCGCCAGTTCACGAATTGGAATCGGCCCATTGCCATAATGGTCCACCAGGGTGAACAACGCGCGCAACGCGTAATCGGTCTTTTTAGAAATCCGCACTTAAAAATACGACTAAACTTGTGTGTTTAAGTCAACCCTATTTCTCGCCGCGCGTTTTCGACGGGTTGATCACAAAGCAGTCATGTCCCCATGGTTTCGTCATTACTGATCCGCCATTTCGCTGTTTTGTGGCTGGTCCCCAAGGAACCGTCAACTAATTATTCGGCGGCCTTCATCCAAAAAGATTCCCTTGAAATTCATTTCCAATGCCTGCGGATTGCTCGCCTTGGCGAGCGCCTCTTTCTCAGTGACTTTGCCGGATTTCACCAGATTGAAAAGCGACTGGTTGAAGCTCAACATCCCATCATCGGTCCCGGTTTCGATGGCGGCGGACAATTTGTCGAGACGATTTTCCTCAATCAACTTTTTCACGAGGGGAGTGTTCAGCATAATTTCCAGGGACGGCGTGAGCGTTCCGGCGACCGCGTTGACCATGCGCTGGCAAATTACGCCGCGCAAACATCCGGCGAGTTGCCGGCGAATTTGTTCCCGTTCGTCCGCTTGAAAGAAATCCAGGATGCGGGTGACCGATAACGCGGCGGTCGTGGTGTGCAAGGTGGACAAAACCAAGTGGCCGGTGTCCGCGGCGCTCATGGCTGCCGAAAAACTGATGGAATCGCGCATTTCACCGATCATAATAATGTCCGGGTCCTGCCGCAGCACGTGTTTGAGCGCGTGATGATACGTCAAAGTGTCCAGGCCGATTTCGCGTTGCTCGACAACGGATTGGTTGTCTTCAAAGGCGTATTCGACGGGATCTTCGAGGGTAATGATGTGTTTTTTGAAATTGCTGTTGAGGTGCTCGATCATCGCCGCCAGCGTGGTGGACTTGCCGGAACCCGTCGAGCCGGCCACGAGGACAATGCCGCGCGGTGATTCGGCAATCTTTTTTATCTGTGGCAGCAGACCTAATTCTTCAAAGCTCGGAACACTGGTTTTGACGTAACGCATGGCCAGGCACCATTGGTTGCGCTGCTGGAAAAGGTTTGTGCGAAAGCGGCCGATGCCGGGAACAAAATAGGAAAAATCAATCTCGCGCTCCTCATCCAGGCGTTTTTTCAAATGCGGCGGCGTGATGGCATCCACGATTTTGTTCATCCATTCCTGCGTGGGAAACGGTGAATCCACGGCAATCAACTCGCGATTGATGCGGAAAATGACCGGCCCGCCAATTTTCAAATGAACGTCCGAGGCGCCGCCTTCGACCGCCGTCTTTAAAATGCGATGAAACAGTTCCATCGGGACAGAATA
>DATJSQ010000271.1:0-4856 GCA_035503995.1 Verrucomicrobiia bacterium
ATCCGGCGCAGGGAAAATCCGATCCAACCCATCGCGCGCTTCGCGCCGGGTGAAGGCGTGGCGCATCACGCCGTCACGGTACAAGGCGGCGATGCGTTTGATCCCCTGAGCGATTTGGTCCGCATTGATGTCGCGCAGGAGGACGGGCAATTTTTTTGCGGTGAGCCACTGGGCGATGCCCGCGCCCATGAGGCCCGCGCCGATGACGGCCGTTCGGGCGATAAGTTCCGCCTCAGGCGGGACCGGGGGCAATTTCTTCGCGCGCTCTCGCAAAAAGAAGAGGCGAATCAAATTCAGGCAAGCATCTCCCTGAACCAATTCAAGAATTCCGTTGCGTTCGAGCGCCAGCGAGCCGGGGAGAGGTTTGGAAACTCCGCGAGTTGCGACTTCAAGCGCCTTCAGAACAGCGGGATAATGTCCGCGGGTTTTTTTCAACAATTGCGGCCGCAATTTTTTTGAAATTAAAATTGCCGCCAGGGGATTGTTAACCAACCAGTGATTCGAGCGACGGGGTTTGCCTTCACGAATCTTTTTTGCCGCGAAGTCAACCAGGATTTCCGCGGGAACAATATCATCAACCATTCCGAGTTTGAGGGCAACCCGCGCCGGGACGGTATTTCGGCGGAGAATGATATCGAGCGCTTTTGGCAAGCCAATCAATCGCGGCAGGCGGGTTGAGCCGCCCCAGGCGGGCAGTAATCCCAGTTTTGTTTCGGGCAAACCGATTTTGGTGGCGGCGTCAGGCGAAGCGATTCGCCAATCACAGGCGAGCGACAATTCAAAACCGCCGCCGAGCGCCGCGCCGTGGATCGCCGTCACGGTCGGAATTTTCAACGAAGCGATTCGATTAAACAAAGTCTGGCCGTATTCAATGATTTCACGAATTTCGCCCGAGGGGGTATTTTCTCCGATGGTCTTCAAATCCAGGCCGGCAATAAAGATGGAAGGCTTGGCGCTGGCGAAAATAACGCCCCTGAGTTGCGGCGAGTTTTCGATGAAATCCAATTGCCCGCGCAATTCGTCCAGCGTACCGCGGTCGAAAATATTTGCGGATGAGCCGTCGCGATCGAAGGTCAACGCGCAAATGCCGTCGCTGCGCATGGTTCGTCGAATCGTTGCCATAGGTCAAATACTTTCCAGCCAACAGGCGGCGCCCTGGCCGCCGCCGACGCAGAGGGTGACGAGGGCACGCCTGGCTTTGCGGCGTTGTAATTCACTCAAACTGCTCAAGACGAGGCGCGCGCCGGTGGCGCCGACCGGATGACCCAGGGCGATGGCGCCGCCATTAACATTCAATTTTTCCATCGAAATTTCCCCAAGCGGCTGCAGCCGGGCTAAAAAATCCCGCGCGAATTTTTCTGATGATGCGCCGCGGATCACCGCAAGGATTTGCGCGGCAAAGGCTTCATTGATTTCAATCAAATCGGCATCGGCGATTTTCAAACTTGTTTTTTCTTCGAGACTGGCAATGGCGAACAGCGGTCCGAGTCCCATGCGCGAGGGGTCACAGCCGACATAAGCATAACCGGTCAAAACGCCGAGCGGCTTCAGAGCGAGATCCGCGGCGCGTTTTTCGCTCATAACCAGCAACGCGACGGCGCCGTCGGTGATTTGCGAAGAATTGCCGGCGGTGACGGTGCCGGTCTTGTGATCGAAGACCGGTTTGAGCCTGGCGAGCGCTTCGAGCGTTTGATTTTCCCGGGGACCCATGTCTTGAGTAATGGCCGGAAGCCGGTTGCTGGTTGCCGATCTTTCAGATTGGAACGCGGTTTGAAACACGGGACAAATTTCTTCGGCCAATTTTTCGCGCGCGGCGACAGCGCGTTGATGGGAGGACAAAGCAAACTCGTCCTGTTCCTGCCGGGAGATGGAAAACTCCCGCGCCAGAAGTTCGGCAGTTTCCCCCATGGACAAGCCGCAAACCGGGTCGGTCAGACCCAGTTGCAAGGCGATACGCGGTTGAAAGTCCCCGGGACGGAACGCGAGGAGGGCCTTCACTTTTTGGGAAAGATGTTTTGCGCGGGCAACGCGGTTGAATTTTTCAGCGGTGGTTCGCTTAAACAGCAACGGGTAATGGGACATGCTTTCCGTGCCACCGACGATGAAAATGGAGCCGCGTCCGGCGAGAATTTTTTCGCGCGCCTGGGTGATGGCTTCGCAACCGGAGGCACAATTGCGATGGACGGTGATGGCGGGGACGGATTGGGGGATTCCCGCGCGCAAGGCGATAACGCGAGCGACGTTCAGGGCGTTTTCCGGTTGGGCGACGCAGCCAAAGATCGTTTCGTCAACGAGGGCGGGGTCTATTCCGGTGCGGGTGAGCAAGGCGTTGACAGCGATGCGGCCGAGTTCATCCGCGCCGAGCGACGCGAGGTCGCCGCCCACTTTGCAAAAGGGCGTGCGAATCCCATCCACGATGACCATGCGTTCATTCATGTTTCGGCTTTGGGCGATGGTCCACGAGTCTTTGCTCCTTGATTTGTGTGCCCACCCCCTGGAGCTCGCGCATTTTTTCCAGGCTGTGGAATAAAATTTTGTTGGGATGGACGCCGGCTATTTGGTAACACCGCTCGCGCAAATGATGCGCCACCCGGGTTTCGTCCGCGCCATCCAATTTATGCACGTGTAAAATGATTTCATCGCGTTCGAAGGGATCGTCATTGGTCTTACGCAATTCCAATTGCCAGGCGCCGATGCGCGAGGCATCGTCCAGAACGTGCTCCAATTGATTAAAATCCACGAGGGTGCCCTTGATTTTGTCGAGGTTCATCTCGCGGATTTCCGAGCGGCGCGAGATTCTACCCACCAAGCGCGGAACGGTGCGGTGGCAATAGGGGCACGGTTCGCAGGTCAAGCCGCCATCAATGCAATCGCCGGTGCGATAACGCAAAACGACCGTGCCACGGGCCGCCAGCGGGGTGAAAACAATTTCGCCGGGCCGGCCGTTCGGAACGATTTCGCCGGTTTGGGGATCAATGATTTCGACAACGCACAGATCGGGATAAAGATGATAACCGGCGGGAGATTTATTTTGGGGAACGGGACATTCGGCAAAGGCCAATTTCGCCTCGGTGAAGCCGTAAGTGGCGACAATATTGACCGTTGGAGCGCCGAGTTCGCGCGCGAGGCCGCGAAGTTTTTCACGGAGGCCATCGCTGACTTTTTCGCCACCGAGAACAATGTTGCGCAAATTGTTCCACCGCAATTTTTCGGCGACGGCTTGCGAGAGGACATGGTACAAGAAAGTTGGAATGCCGATGAGATCGTCCGGCTTAAAATTTTTGATGAGCCGCAGCGTGCCGTCGGTATCCATGAATTTGCCGCCGCCGGAACTGAACATCATCGCGCCAAACCCGGTTCCGGCGTAATGGGTGAGCCAAAAGGCGAGGTGTGGGGCGAAAGGAAACGCATTCAGGAGGCGATCTTCGCGGCGCGCACCGCAAACCTCCATGACGCGCCGGCCGGCGGCGGCGAGAATTTTCAAATCGTGCTGTGTGTAAAGGAAGGGGACCGGCTCGGCGGAACGGCCCGTTGTGAACGTCATGAAAATCGGGCGAAATTCCGCTTCAAAACCGTTGCGGGCGAAGTCCGGCCCCCTCAAAATCGCATCCCAAACGCTCCTTACCCGCCGCGACAAAGTTCTTTCATCCGGAATCAAAATAAAATCGCGAAAGCGTTCGGGATTTTGCGGGGTATTGAGCAATTCGGTTTTCGTCGTAAACGGAATTTTTGCCAAATCTTCGAGTGATCGGATCGAATCGGGGGCCAGCCGGCAATCCTGGAAGATCTTTTTGTAGTGTGCCGAAAACGGGAGGACCACGTCACACAAGAATTGCCGGAGCCGGGCCGTCTGTTTTTGACGGGCGACGTTTTCAGGCAAGGCGTGCCAGTGTTCCCAAAGCAAGTTCATTTTGTGCTGTTTTTTTTTCGACGAGCGCCTTGATTTCGGGCAGGTGGCGTTCGGCGATTTCACGGCCGGCGGCAATGAAGCGGCCGGGGCTGCGGAAATCCACCCAGCGGTCGTCGCAAACCCTCGGACGCAGCACGATGTCAGCCTGACGACTGAGCGATTCGGACATGATAATCTGCGCTCCGTGAATGCTACGCATCAAGATGTCCAGGATGTTGCCGCGGGCGAAATAATTCCAGTGCTCGTCCACGGGGATCAATTTTCGCACGATTTCGCGCGTTCGTTTTTTGGTCAATTGCGCGAGCTCCTGTTCCGCTTGCAAACAGTATTTGATGCGATCGGGAGTGGGGATGGCGTTGACGGCGATCACTCTTCCGACGCCCAGGGCGCGTAGAACGTCAACCGGCAACGGGTCCACAATGCCGCCGTCCACATACGTTTCGCCTCCCAGGGATACGGGCACACAAACGCCCGGGACAGCAACGCTCGCATGGACGGCGTCAGCCACTTCACCGCTGGAAAAGACAACCCGTTCGAGCGTGGCAAGATTAGTCACGATGACGTGCAGCGTGCGGACCAATTCGGAAAAGCGGACATGACCGATAGATTTTTGCAAGCGTCGCTTGACTGCGTAACCATGGATGAAGCCCTGACGCGGCGGGAAGGCTGGATCAATCAAGGTCCAAAGTGCCCAGCGGGATTCCATTTCGCGGGCGATGGCCTCCAGTTGTTGGCCATTATGTCCTGAATTCCAAATTGCGCCCACGTACGCGCCCATGCTCGAGCCGGCGACGACGTCAATGTCAATCCCATTTTCCTCGAGCACCTGAATGACCCCGATATGCGACAAACCTTTTGCGGCGCCGGAGGAAAGCGCCAGTCCGATCAGGCGATCTGCGATACTTCGCGCGAGTCGGCAAATGTCGCGCTGGAAGGAATCCGTGGG
>DATJSQ010000272.1:0-23414 GCA_035503995.1 Verrucomicrobiia bacterium
GTTCCGCCTTCAGCCGGCTCGGAAACAACCAACCCATGCGGCTGGGGCGAGGTGCGGGTCCTGAATGGTTCGTGCGCGACGGAGCAAATTTCGTGCTTGCCCGCCTTACCGAATGATATTTATTCAATGCTTTTTGCAATTTTCATTCTTGGCATTCGGTGGTTCTCGCGTAAATTGTCCGCTCATGATTGACACGGACATTGAACTTTTGAAGGGCATCGCAAACCAATTGCGAATTCATTCCATCAACGCCACTACCGCCGCGGGCAGCGGCCACCCCACCTCCTGCTGCTCGGCCGCCGACCTCGTCGCCGCCTTGTTCTTCGGCTACATGAAGTATGACCCGAAGAATCCGCATTACCATAACAATGACCGTTTCATCCTCTCCAAAGGCCACGCTGCCCCGTTGCTTTACGCCGCCTGGGTCGAAAACGGCTTCATTCCCGCCCCGGAAATTTTGAAGCTACGCACCTTCGGCAGCGACCTCGAAGGCCATCCCACGCCGCGGCTGCCGTTTGTGGATGTAGCCACCGGCTCGCTCGGCCAGGGCTTGAGCGTCGGAGTCGGTATGGCCCTTGCCGCCCGCCTTGATGATCTCGATTACAATACCTACGTCCTGCTCGGTGACGGCGAAATCGCCGAAGGTTCGGTATGGGAAGCCGCGTCGCTCGCCGGCGTCAACAATCTGAACAACCTCATTGCCGTCGTGGATGCCAATCGCCTGGGACAAAGCCAGGAAACGGCCTTCGGCCATCACATCGAAGTTTATCGCGACCGCTTCAACGCCTTCGGCTGGCGCGTGGAAACAATTGACGGCCATGATATCGAGGAAATCATCGAGGTCTTGAGCGGCATCGGCCTGGATGACAAGCCGCTGGCAATTGTCGCCAAGACGTACAAGGGCGCCGGCGTCTCCTTTTTGCAGGACAAAGACGGCTGGCACGGCAAACCGCTCAACAAGGAGGAAGCGGCGAAGGCCGTCTCCGAATTGCAACCCAGCAGCAAGTCCGGCATCGGCGTGGAAATCCCCAAGCCAAATCCACTGCCCGCGCCGGACAATTCCGCGCCGGCGGGTTATCCGCCTCTCGCTTACAAAGTCGGCGACAGTGTGGCGACGCGCGAAGCCTACGGCAACGCGCTGCTCCGGATTGGCGAGGCCGACAAGCGCGTGATCGCCATTGACGGCGACACCAAAAACTCGACCTATGCGGACAAATTCTTCAAGAAATTTCCCAATCGCTCCACCGAGGGATACATCGCCGAGCAGAACATGATCGGCGTGGCCACCGGCTTTGGCGCGCGTGGCAAGGTGCCGTTTGCCTCCACCTTCGCCTGCTTCCTCTCGCGCGGTTTCGACCAGGTGCGCGTCGCGGGAATTTCACAGGCGAACTTGAAACTGGCCGGCTCGCACGTCGGTGTGAGCATCGGCGAGGATGGCCCCTCCCAAATGGCGCTGGAGGATCTCGCGTCGTTTCGCGCCATCGCCGGCAGCATCGTTCTCTATCCGGCCGACGCCGTCGCCACTGAAAAACTGGTCGAGCAGGCCGCGCTTGGCAGGGGCATCTACTTTCTCCGCACGTCGCGTCCCAAGACTCCGGTCATCTACGGCAACGACGAAACCTTCCCCATCGGCGGCGCAAAAGTTTTGCGTGCCGGCGACAAAGTCACCGTCGTCGCGGCGGGCGTCACGTTATTTGAAGCGCTGAAAGCCGCCGATACTTTGAAGAACGAGGGTATTGGCATCACGGTGATTGATGCTTACAGCATCAAGCCTCTCGGCAGAAAGGAAATTCTCGATGCAGCGCGCAAAACCAACAACACCGTCATCACCGTCGAGGACCATTATCCCGAAGGTGGATTGGGCGACGCCGTGGCCGGCGAATTGAGCGTGGAAGGCGTGAAGGTGCACAAGCTGGCGGTGAACGGCCTGCCGCGTTCCGGCAAAGCGGCGGAATTGCTGGCGCATTTCGAGATTGACGCCGCCGCGATCGTCAAAAAGGTCAAGGCGCTGTAACTCAAAAGCGCTGCCGAAGCCATCGCCCGTCAATCGCGCGCGGTTGCCGGCGGGCTTCCAGATTCGCAAAGCGCTGGAGTGCGCGCGGTTGGCCGCCGCTTTCTTTCGCGAACAGCGGCTCCGCGCCAACCGAGGCCCGCCTTGATTCAGTGCCGCTCCCTGCCAAAGCAATTCTCAAGCATCGCAGTCCAATTCTTCGCGCCGGCCAATCCACCCGCGCTTTTTCCTTTCTCCCTTCCAAATTTTTGCAATAGTCGGACCATGCACGTTGCCGGCAGACATTTTTTCATCGCCCTGATGGCGGTGAGCTTCGCGGTTTCGTCTTTGGCGCAGAACGTTTGCGCCATCTGCGGCAAGCCCATCAACGGCCCCTTTTACCTGGTGACCGACCAGGTCACCGGCGAGCAGAAATTCGTTTGCTCCAACTGTATTCTCCTGCCGCGCTGCTTCATTTGCGGCCTCCCCGTCAAGAACGGCGGCGAGCAATTGCCTGATGGACGCTGGCTTTGCGCGCGCGACTCGCAAACGGCCGTGCTGGACGCCGATACCGCGCGGCAGGTGGCCGGCGAGGTGCATGATGAACTGGACAGGCTGTTTTCCCGCGACACTTCGTTTCCAACCAACGTGACCGTGAACGTCATTGACCGGGTGGACGTGGACTCGATGTTTCAAATCGTCGGAAACGAATTTGAAAGCCCCAACCTGCTCGGCTGCATTCGCCCCGTGACCGACGGCGGCAGCAAACATTATGAAATGAGCCTGCTTACCGGCCTGCCGCTCGTCGAATTGAAGGCAACCGCCGCGCATGAATTTTCGCACGCCTGGGTGGGCGAGAACGTGTCACCCGAGCGCCACGCCCGGATTGCGCGCGACGCCGAGGAGGGCTTTTGCGAATTGGTGGCGTATTTGCTTATGGATTCGGAGGGCGAGGAGGCGCAGAAGCAATTTATTTTGCGCAATCACTATACGCGCGGGCAGGTGCAGTGTTTCATCGCCGCCGAGCAACGCTACGGCTTCGACCAGGTCCTTGATTGGATGAAATACGGCAACGGCTCCCGGTTGGATGACGGCCGGCCGGAGGAAATTCGAGATGTGACGATGCCGGTAGGCGTCGTGACCGCATCGCCGGCACTTTACGCCAGCCCCCTCGCCGCGCCCATCAAGCCCGCTTCGTCCCTCGAGCTTCAAGGAATTTTATGGGGAAACCCGCCCGTCGCCATCATCAACAACCATTCCGTTTTCCCCAATGACCAGTTCCAAGTGGACATCGCCGGAAAGGAAGTCTCTGTCCGCTGCCTGGAAATCCAGACCAATTTCGTTCGTGTCCAAAATCTGGATTCCGGCCAGGAACAGGAATTGCGCCTCTGGAACAAGTAAGGACCGCCCGGGAGTTGCGAACGATGACAATTTGAGCAACATTAACGCCAATGGCAGCGTCCACTACGCCAAAATATTTGAAAGGACAATTGCTGCTCGATAGCGGCCAATTGAGCGGCTCGTTTTTCCAGCGCACGGTCTTGCTGATTTGCGAGCACAATGCGGACGGTGCCTTTGGCCTGGTACTCAATCGCTCCGCAGGCAACAAGGTGGGCGAAGTCATCGTGGCCGACCTTCCCGATGCGCTCAAGGAAGCGCCCCTCTTTCTGGGCGGCCCCGTGCAGCCGACCGCGCTAAGTTTCCTGCACTCGGACAATTTTATTCCCGACGCGAATGTTTTTCCCAACTTGAACCTGGGCCATTCCCTTGATGATCTGGTGGAAATCGGCGAATCCTTTTCGCCGGTGAAAAAAGTGAAAATGTTTGCCGGTTACGCCGGATGGGAGCCAGGCCAGTTGGAAAATGAAATGAAGCGCAAATCCTGGTTGACCTTTCCCGCGTCCCTCGAATTGGTTTTTGACACGCCGACGGACCAGCTTTGGCAAAAAATTCTGAAGAGCAAAGGCGGCTGGCGAAACAAACTGCTCTCCCAGGCCCCCGAAAACCTGTCCTGGAATTAGCCGGCCATCCCGGTCCACATTACGGGGCCGCCGGCGGCACCCCATTGGATTCCAAGTCCACATTTTCAGTGAAGTGCCCGTACGACCGGAATTTTTCATAACGGCGCTTTAAACGCTCGGTAACGGACAGCGCCAGAACCTCCCGCAGGTGCTTGAGCAGGTGCGATTTCAGGCTTTCGGCGCTCGCCGCCATGTCCGTATGGGCGCCGCCCAGCGGTTCGGGGATGATTTCTTCTATAATCTTGAATTCCAGCAAATCTTTCGCGGTTATTTTCAAGGCCGCGGCGGCTTTGGCAGCAGCGGCCCGGTCCCTCCACAATATCGCCGCGCAGCCTTCCGGCGGAATCACCGAATAATAGGCGTTTTCCAACATCAATACCCGGTCGGCAACGCCAATCCCCAACGCGCCCCCGGAACCGCCTTCACCGATCACGATGGCAATGATGGGAACTTCGAGCACAGCCATTTCCCGGAGATTGACCGCGATGGCCTCTGCCACGTGGCGCTCTTCCGAGCCAATGCCCGGATACGCGCCGGAAATATCAATCAGCGTGACGACCGGCAGTCCGAATTTGCCTGCCGTCCGCATCAGGCGCAATGCCTTGCGATAGCCTTCCGGATGCGCCGAGCCGAAATTGCGCAGGATGTTCTCCTTGGTGTCGCGGCCTTTTTGCGTGCCAATGACCATGACGCGATATTCGTCCAATTTCGCAAACCCTCCCACGATGGCGCGGTCTTCGGCAAACAGCCGGTCGCCGTGCAGTTCGTTGAAATCACTGAAAGCGGTTTTGAGGTAATCCAGCGTGTAGGGACGTTTCGGGTGGCGGGCAAGTTGGACTCGCTGCCAGGGGGTCAAATTCGAAAAAATGTGGCGGCGCGTCTCCGTCAGCTTTTTTTCTATCATCCGGATTTCTTCGTCAAAACTGACCCCGAGCGAATGTTGATCGGGATGCAGGCGCAACTCGTCCAGTTTGTTTTGCAGTTCGATGATCGGTTTCTCGAAATCGAGCTGATGTTTCATGCGTTTGAAAGGGTAACAATTTTCGAGCCTTTGACAATGCCAAATCCCGTGCCGTTAGAGAATCGCCAGAGACAAACGAAAGGCCGGACTTTCGTCCGGCCTCTCACGGTGATGAGGTTTATACGCCTTCACCAAAGGCGCTCAGAAGGGCGACGCGACCAACTTGGGGGTCGCTGTTCGAGCCGCGCCGCGAGCAAAACCTCTCTGCCAACCCTAAACGAACAGCGAAATTTTCGCTTTCTGTAAATTCAGACCCCCCCACCAACCTTTTCGTTCAAAAAATCATACCAACATTTTATCAATGTCTAAATGGGGACTTTACCCCATTCCCTCTGCTTCGCCATTATTTACCCCACAACTCCCTGGATGTCACTGAAAATTTTTGTCACCGCCCGCGCTTGAATCACCCGCGCTAACGGCGTTCGCCCTTTCCCCAACGACTCCTTTAAAGCAGCTTCTTTGCCGCTGCCCGAAACAAGGACCCAGACCGATTTTGCCCCGACAATCGCGTTGAAACTCAACGAGATGCGGCGCGGCGGCGGCTTGGGCGAATTCTCAACAAAAATGAATGAACCGTTGCTTTTCGCATCGTTTGACAGAGTTAACATTGCATTTTGAAAGAGCGACGCCACGTGGCCGTCCTCACCCATCCCCAAAAATATCAAATCCAGGAGAGGCCGACCGCTTTTATCCGTTGAGGCAAAATGGCTTAATTCTTCCTCGGCAGCTTGCAACGCGGTCTGAGGAGATTTTTCTCCAAGGATGCGGTGAATGTGATTTTTCGAAATTTTCAACGGCTCAAATAAAAGGTCGTTGGCCAACTTGAAATTGCTCTCCGAATCGGTCGGGGGAACACAACGCTCATCCGCCCAGAAAAAATGAACGCGATGAAATGAAACCGCCCGCTCCCTGGCCTTTTCAACCGTTTGCTCGAAGAATTTGTGCGTAATTCGTCCTCCCGAAAGCGCCACGCACAGACCCTTGCCAGCGCGATTCGCCAGTTCAATTTCATGAAGCCACGCCTCCGCTACGGCGCCGGCCAGTTCATCCGCGTCGGCAAAGCTCAATAGTTCAAAATTTTTCATTCGTTGGAAAGATTTCCCCGAAACATTCGCGCCATGTTCCCTCGAACTGTCTCCTTTGTCCCATCCGTCTAAAATCCTCAATCGCCAATCGGCAATCGGCAATTTTTCGGTCATTAGGGCTTCGGAATTCCTTCGTCATTATGGTTTGATGATCTGCGGTTCGTGCCAGACATGGCCCAGTTGCGCCAGCAAATCGTCGGCGGCAATCGGCCCCCATGTGCCGGCGGCATAAAATTCGCGGTTCGTCAACGGCTTGTCCTTCCACCCGTCACGGACGGAATCCACGATTTGCCAGGCGGTTTCAACTTCGTCGCGGCGGATAAAGAGGGTGGCGTCGCCGATGATGGCTTCCAGTAACAGGCGCTCGTAGGCTTCTGGCGTATAGGCGCCGAATTCGGAGTCGTAACTGAAATTCATGCGGACCGGGCGGACGCCCAGGCTCATGCCGGGGACCTTGCCGTTAAACCGCAGATAAATCCCCTCGTTCGGCTGCAGGCGGAGCGCGATGGCGTTGGGGTCCAGATGCTGGCCGCATTGGGCGGCAAACAAAACATTCGGCGTCGGGCGGAATTGAATGCGCACTTCACTGCAGCTCATCGGCAGGTTTTTTCCCGTCCGCAAATAAAATGGAACGCCGCTCCAGCGCCAATTATCTATGAATAATTTCAAGGCCACGTAGGTCTCCACATTGGAATCCGTTTTCACCTTGGTTTCCTGCCGGTAGCCCGGGCGCAACTGGCCATTGACGACGCCGGCAAAATACTGCCCGCGAACGATTTGTTTGGCCACGTCGCCCGGCGACAAGGGACGGATGGACTTGAGCAACTTTACCTTTTCATCGCGCACGGCCTCCGGTTCCAACGATACCGGCGGCTCCATTGCGCAGAGAGCCAGAACCTGCAGCATGTGGTTTTGCACCATGTCCCGAAGCGCGCCCGCTTCCTCGTAATAGCCGCCGCGGTCGCCCACGCCGATTTTTTCGCTCACGGTGATTTGGACATGATCCACGGATTCCCGGTTCCATAGCCGCTCGAAAATGGAGTTGGAGAAACGGAACATCAAAATGTTCTGCACCGTTTCCTTGCCGAGGTAATGGTCAATGCGGCAGACCTGCTGCTCGTGCGCATAGCGGGTCAATTCGGCGTTGAGGGCGCGCGCCGAGGCGAGGTCATGGCCGAAGGGCTTCTCGACGACAAGCCGCTGCCAGGCCGTGCCATTCTTGTTCAACAATCCGGCCCGGTGGACCTGCTCGATGACCTCGCCGAACTGGCTCGGTTGCGTGGCGAGATAAAACAACAAGTTCTCCCGCAACGGACCGCTGCCAAAAGAGGTCAACATCCCTTCCAGCTTTTTGTAAGCCGCATCGTCGGTAAGGTCGCCCTTGCAGTACAAAATGTTTCTCGAAAAATCCCCCCACACCTTCTCGTCCACGGGTTGCGTGCGGGAGAATTGATCGAGGGCCGCCCGCAATTCGTTTCGCCAGGATTCATCGGTCTTTTCCCGCCGGGCAAAGCCGACGACGCGGAAATCGGGAGGCATCTGATTTTCCTTGCGCAAATGGTAGAGCGCGGGAATCAATTTGCGAGCCGTCAAATCACCGCTCGCGCCAAAAATGATGACAGAGCACGGCTCCATAGCTCTGTTGCGCTCGCCGCTGATGTTATTCGCCTGCCGGTTCGATGCTTCTCCTATCATCCGGTTACAATGCCGCAATCCGTGTGGAATTTCAATGCCACAAAAATCCCGGCCTGCCCGGCTTGCAAAATTGCGGTCATCCTCCGCCATGGCGGGCCGGGGCGGCCCGCTTAATGTTCCTGTCGGGACGCGGCCAACCACGGCGGGCTGGGAAACCGAACCATCCGGCGGCAGAACCCGGCGTCAACATTGACGGGCCTGTCCTCGCGATTTATTTCTTTCTTCGCTTCCACCAAAATTTTCCCCATCATGTCCTCGCGCGAAATGAAAGCAAAAATCATCGTCACACCAAAAAAGGCCGTCGTGGATCCGCAGGGCAAAACCGTCCAGAACGCGCTCGAACAAATGGGCTACCGTGGCATCAAAGCCGTCCATGTCGGCAAATACCTTGAGATTGAACTGGAGGGCGACCCGGAAACGGCGCGACGGCAATTGGACGAGGCGGCGCATAAATTTTTAAGCAATCCGGTGATTGAAGATTTCAAATTGGAGATCGAATGAAGTTTGCCGTTCTTCAGTTTCCCGCCAGCAATTGCGACCAGGACTGCGTTCATGCCGTTCGTGTGCTCGGCCATTCGGCCGACTTCCTCTGGCACAAGGAAACCTCCCTCGGAAACGCCGACGCCGTCATCATCCCCGGCGGGTTCAGTTACGGCGATTATTTGCGGACCGGCGCGATTGCCCGGTTCAGCCCCATCATGCAGGCCGTCCAGAAGTTTGCCGAAAATGGCGGGCTGGTCCTGGGGGTTTGCAACGGCTTCCAGATTTTGTGCGAAGCGGGAATGCTGCCCGGCGCACTCGTCCGCAACCGCGATCTGCAATTTCATTGCGAACAGGTTTTTTTGAAGACGGCCAATTTTGACACGCCCTTCACCAACAAAATCCCGCCCGATAAAATCCTGAAAATTCCCATTGCCCACGGCGAAGGCTGCTATTTTGCCGACGCGGGCACGCTGGAAAAATTGAAGACCGACAACCGGATTCTTTGGCAATACTGCGACGCCAATGGGAACCTTACCGACACGGCGAACCCGAACGGCTCGGCATTGAACATTGCCGGCATCTGTAACGAGCGCCGCAACGTCGCCGGCCTGATGCCGCATCCCGACCGCGCCAGCGAGGAAATTTTGGGCAGCGCCGACGGTCGGCTGATTTTTGAGAGCGTGATTGCGGCGCTGCAAGGCAAGGCCGCGGCAATGGCGGCCTAATGCCATGTAGAAAGAGAAATAGCAATGTCCACTGCAAACGTTATAATCACAAACACATTGATTGAATTTTGAATGACCGATCCCGCCATTACCCCCGAACTCGTCGCCAAACACAATCTCACCCCGGACGAGTATCAGAAGATCCTCGACCTTCTCGGCCGCGTACCCAGCTACACCGAGTTGGGGATTTTTTCCGTGATGTGGAGCGAGCATTGCAGCTACAAAAATACCCGGCCCTTGCTCAAAACTTTTCCAACCAAATCGCGGAAGATTCTCGTGGGCGCAGGCGAGGAAAACGCCGGCATCGTTGACATTGGCGATGGACTGGCCATCGCGTTCAAGATCGAGTCGCACAATCATCCGAGCGCCGTCGAGCCGTTCCAAGGCGCGGCCACGGGCGTGGGCGGCATTGTGCGGGATATTTTCACGATGGGTGCGCGCCCCGTATGCGCCATCAATTCCCTGCGCTTTGGCCCAATAACAAATTCCGTTGGAGACGAGGTAACGAGGCTCACTTCAAATTCGGTAATCGCCGATCATCATTCGGCAATCGGCAATAACAAGCGCCTGTTCGCCGGAGTGGTCAGCGGCATCGCTCATTACGGAAATTGCTTCGGCATCCCCACCATCGCGGGCGAGGTTTATTTCGATAAATCATACGAAGGCAATCCGCTCGTGAACGCCTTTTGCCTCGGCGTATTGCGCCACGAGCAGATCGCCCGCGGCGCGGCCAGGGGAATCGGCAACCCGGTTTTCTACGTCGGCCCGGCAACTGGACGCGACGGCCTGGCTGGCGCGGCCTTTGCCTCACAGGATTTGACCGACGAATCGGCCGAACAACAGCGGGGCGCGGTGCAGGTCGGCGATCCGTTCATGGAAAAACTGGTCTGCGAAGCCTGCCTCGAACTGCTGGCGACCGGCGCGGTGGCCGGCATCCAGGACATGGGCGCCGCCGGCCTGACTTGCTCGACCTGCGAAACCGCCGCGCGGGCCGGAACCGGAATCGAAATCGAACTGGAGAAAGTCCCGCAACGCGCTCCGAACATGAGCAGCTACGAAATCATGTTGAGCGAATCGCAGGAACGGATGCTCATCATCGTCCACAAAGGCCGCGAAGAGGAAGTAAAGCGAATTTTTGACAAGTGGGACCTGCCGTGGGCCGAAATTGGTTTTGTCACGGACACCGGACACATGGTTGTCAAGCACCACGGCAAAGTCGTGGCCGACATACCGGCAAAAAAAATTGCGGATGAGTCGCCGGTGTATGAGCGGGAAGCGCGTGAACCGGAATACTTGAAAGAAGTCCGCGCGTTTCGACTGGATGGCATTGCGGACACCAAAAGTCCCGGCGATGATCTAAAAAATTTGCTGGCGTGGCCGAGCATTGCCTCCAAGAACTGGGTTTATCGCCAATACGACCACATGGTCCGCGATGGTTCGGTGGTTTGCCCGGGCAGCGACGCCGCGGTGCTTCGAATAAAGGCCGACTCATTGCCGGACGCCCCCAAAGATAATCTCACTGAAAAGTTCATTGCCCTGACAGTGGATGGCAACGGCACTTACGTCTATCTGGACCCGTATGAAGGCGGAAAGATTGCCGTGACGGAGGCCTGCCGCAACCTGGCATGCAGCGGAGCCGTTCCGCTGGGAGTGACGGACAATTTGAATTTCGGCAGTCCGATGAAGCCGGAGTTGTTCTGGCAATTGAAGGAATCCGTTCACGGCCTGGCCGAAGCCTGCCGGGCCTTCAACGCGCCGGTGACCGGCGGCAATTGTTCCCTTTACAATCAAAGCCCCGCCGGCCCAATTGACCCAACGCCGACGGTGGCGGTGGTCGGTTTGATTGAAAAGCCGGAGCATGTCACCACGCAATGGTTCAAGACGGAAGGCGACGCCATTATTCTCCTGGGCGCCATCGCGGATACCAGCGATCCGCTTCTCGGCCTCGGCGGTTCGGCCTGGTTGCAAGTGGTCCATGGCAAAAAAACCGGCCTTCCCCCGCGCTGCGATTTGGAAATCGCCCGGACGCTGCACACGACGTTGCTCGGCCTGATTCAATCTGGCGATGTCAAGAGCGCGCACGATTGCAGCGAAGGCGGGCTGGCCGTTTGCCTGGCGGAGAGCTGCATCTCACAACTGCTTGGCCGCGAAACCCCGCGCTTGATTGGCGCCCGGATTGACTTGTCGCCTTTCAAAGACATCCGCGACGACGTTCTTTTGTTCGGTGAAACACAATCCCGCATCGTGATTACCTGCGCGCCGTTGGATGCCACGAAAGTGGTGGAGCGTTCCAAACTACTCGGCGTTCCCGCCGTCCAAATCGGAAAAGTCGGCGGCAATCATCTGGCCATCAAAACTCCCATCGCCGAATTTTCCGCGCCGCTGGCCGACCTCCACGATATCTGGTGGAATTCCATCGCCCGCGCCATGGAATAAAGCATTTACCCACAGAGCACCGAAAGATAATCGCCCACGGTGAAACGGTGATACCATGACAGGTTTATGCAGTGTGGACAAAGATTTCGGAGGGCGGTTCACAAATAGTGACCTGCCACCTGATTTTCTTCCAGTCAATGATTTTGAACAAAACCCGCCATTTTCGCTCCAATTTCCAAAGCGACACGATTTAACCGTTTGATTTCCGCCGCGGAAATAACGTATTCTTCGGATTCAGACTCATGCGACAGTTTATTACCATCGCAGGCAATGCCTTCATGGAACTAGTCCGGCAGCCGATTTTTCTGCTGCTGATGACTGGATCCGTGATGTTTGAGATTTTCCTGGCGGTGCCGTATTACTTCGCGTTTGGCGATGAGCCCAAACTCGTCGCCAATTCCACTCTGGCGGTGATGCTGCTGGCCGGGCTGTTCGGGGCGGTGGTCAGCGCCTCATCGTCGCTGGCGCGGGAAATTCGCAGCGGGACGGCGCTGGCAGTTTTGTCCAAGCCGGTCGGGCGCGCGCAATTCCTCCTCGCAAAGTTCGCGGGCCTGGCGGCGGCGCTGACAATTTTGACCTATATCAATATGGTTGGCGTGCTTCTCGCCAGCAGAATGGCCTTCGACGCCTATGGCAAAACGGACCTGCCGGCGATTGAAATTTTTGGAGCGGGCATCGTGCTGGCTTATGCCCTGGGCGGCCTAAGCAACTTCTTCCTCCGTCGGCCCTTTGTGAGCGACACGGTTTTCGCGATGGTGGTCTTTTGCACCGTGGCGGCCTTCATCGTTTTTCAATACACCAAACAAATGGAGAGCCTGGGCACCCCCGCGAAGGTGAATTGGGACCTGTTGCCGGCCGGAATCCTGGTTTTGTTCGCGCTTTGGATCCTGGCGGCGCTGGCGCTCGCCTGTTCGACACGGTTGGATACAATCGCAACGCTGGCGATTTGCTCGGCGCTCTTTTTAATCGGTTTGATGTCCGATTACCTTTTTGGCCAACGCGCGGCGCACGGCGAACTTTGGGCATCAACGCTTTACAGTGTCATTCCAAACTGGCAGCTTTTCTGGCTTGCCGATGCCATTGAGACGGGCCGGAACACATTTCAATGGGCTTACGTGGGCAAGGCGCTGGCCTACGCGGTGTGCTACGCCGGCGCGGCGCTGGCCATTGGAACAGCGCTGTTTGAAGAAAGAGAATTGAGTTGAACGAAGATAACAGGCGCAGCCCTTGCAGGCCGCATCGCAGCCGTTAAAAGAATAGAAACATGGATCGCAATGTGCAAAAAAACGCGGTGGTGAATCTCCTCACCGCGCTGGTGGTATTCATCGCGGCGTTCGCCGTGACCGCTTATGCCGGCTCGCTCGCGGGCGAAGCGGCGGCGGTTTTCCTGGGACTGGCGGTGCTCATCGCCTTTGCGTGCTGGTTCCAGATGCGGCTCGAGGAGAATGAACATCTGGAAAAACTCGAAGTCGAGGAAATGGCCCGCGCGAAAGGCGAGGCCGCCATGTTCGAATCCAAGGAATCGGAATTGTTCCCCGCGCGGCGTTCCCGGGAGCAGTTCGAACGATTTTTTATTCCGGGTTTTGCCGTCCTGCTGTTTCTCGCCGAAGCCGCCGCCGGGTATTTCCTCTGGCGCTGGACGGGCACCACGACCACCGCCGTTTCACCCGACCGCGCCATGCCGGCGCTCTCGTTGTTCGCGATTGTGGCCTTGTTGCTGTTTTTGCTCGGGCGTTTTTCGGCAACGATTGCGCGGCTGGAAAACCATCGCCTGCTCCGGCCCAGCGCCAGCTTTCTGCTGGCCGGCGCCTATATTTGCGCCTTCACCGCGCTGGCGATCGCCGGCGCCCGCACGGGTTTTCCCCGGGCGGATTTCTGGCTGGCGCGCGCGTTGTGCATCTTGTTTGGATTGATGGCCGCGGAGATGTTGGTGACGTTGCTCCTGGAAATTTACCGTCCCCGGGTAAAAGGGAAAATTTCCCGTCCGCTGTATGACAGCCGGCTCATCGGGTTGCTGGGCCAGCCGGAAAGTCTGTTCACCACCGCGGCGCAGGCGCTGGATTATCAATTCGGTTTCAAGGTTTCCGAAACCTGGTTTTTCCAACTGCTCCAGAAAAATCTTGCGCTCTTCGTGCTCGCGCAATTGGTCGTGTTGTTTTTGTCAACCTGCTTCGTTTTTGTTGACGCGGGCGAGCGGGTGGTGCTGGAGCATTTTGGAAATCCCGTCGCTGTCCTCGGGCCGGGCGCCCATTTGACCCTGCCCTGGCCGATTGATAAAGCCTACCGTTACCGCACCGACCAGATCCAATCGCTTTACGTCGGATACACCCCCGAAACCACAAATGAACAAAACGTGCTGCTTTGGACGGTGGCGCACAACCAGGAACAAAACTTTCTCGTCGCCAACCGCAACCCGGAAACCGTGCCAGGCGATAATGAAAATGCCGATACGAATGGGACCGCCAAAACGCCGCCGGTGAGCTTGATCACCATCAGCATTCCGGTGCAATTTCAAATCACAAATGTTCTGGAGTGGGCATATACCAACAGCACTCCGACCAATCTGTTGGATGATCTGGCCACGCGGGCGGTGGTGCGCTATCTGGCGGGTGAAGATTTGGACTTCGTCATGGGCCAGGGCCGGCTGGAAGCGGCGGGCATATTGCGTGACGCCATCCAGAACGCGGCAAATCGGCGGCATCTCGGCGCGAAGATTGTGTTCGTCGGGTTGCAGGACATTCATCCGCCAACGCCGGTGGCCGCTTCGTATGAGCAAGTGGACAGCGCCGGGCAGGAGCGGGTGGCCACCAACTATTATGCCACCGCCTACGCCATCACCAACAAGATTTTGACCGACGCGGACGCGTTTGCGACCAACCAGACCGCCATGGCCACGCGATTGCAACTGGAAACCCTGGCCCTGGCCCGCGCCGCGCTCTTCACCAATCAAATTCCCGAGTTCAAGGCCGCGCCGTCGGTCTATGAAAATCGCGTGTATTACCAGACGTTCGCGGATGCCACCCGGAATGCGCGCAAATACATCCTCCTGGATACCAATATGCAGGACATTTATTATCTGGATTTGGAAGAAAAAATCCGGACAGATTTGGAAAATATTCCCGTGAACGAATGATTATATGAAACGAAACGTAACCACCATCATTATCGGCGCGGTACTCGTCGTAATCTTTGTGCTGCTGCTCTTCACTTTTCAGGTGCGCCGGACGGAAATCGCGGTCGTCACCACCTTTGGCAAGCCGGTGCGCAACATTGACGAGCCGGGCCTTTATCTGAAATGGCCGTGGCCCATCCAGCATGTTTATAAATTCGACAACCGCATCCAAAATCTCGACGACAAGTTCAACGAGACCCTCACGGCGGACAGCAATCCGCTGATTGTGACCGTTTATGTGGGCTGGCGGATTTCGGACGCGAAGGCGTTTTACCCGAAATTCCCCGGCGGCGGTGTGGCCAACGCGGAGAGGATGCTCGAAGAGATGGTGCGCAACGCCAAAAACGCCGTTGTGGGGAGCAATACCCTGTCTTCTTTCGTGAACGCCGACCCGTCGCAATTGAAGTTTGGCGAAATAGAAAATGATATGTTTAACATGGTGCAATCGGATTTGGACAAGAACAATTACGGGATGAATCTGGAATTCCTGGGATTGAAAAAGATTGAATTGCCCCAAAGCGTGACGCAGGCGGTTTTTGACCGGATGAAAGCCAATCGGCAGGAGATCATCAGCCATCTTCAATCGCAGGGCACCGCCGAGGCGATGACGATTCGCTCCGCCGCCGACAGCGCCGCCGCCAAAACCATTGCCGACGCGACCGCCGAGGCGATCCGCATCCGCGCGGAGGGCGAAGCGGAAGCCGCCAAGACGTTGCCGACATTTGAACAAAACCCCGAACTGGCGAATTTTTTGTTCCGGATAGACGCCATCACAAAATCGTTGAACCAAAAATCCACGCTGATTTTTGACGAGCGGACGCCGCCGTTCGATTTGTTCCAGGAGTTGCCCACGAATTCCGTCCCCAATCCATGAGCGATCACGAACATCACGCGCACGACCCCGATCACGGCCACGGGCACGAAACGGCCATTCCGGAGGGCCAGGATGCCGGCACGCAGGCCCTGGCCGAGGCGCTACGGAGCAGTTTCCTGATTGTCAAAATTGTCATGGTGCTGATGATTGTTGCCTTTTTCTGCTCGGGATTTTTCACGGTGGGCGCGTCGGAAAGGGCGGTCATTTTACGTTTTGGCAAAACGGTCGGAGGCGAAAAAGCGTTGCTCGGCCCGGGCTGGCATTGGTCGTTTCCTTATCCGATTGATGAAGTCGTGCGGATTACCAATTCGGCGGAGCAAAGTGTCGAAACGACCGTGGGTTGGTATTACACGACGCCCGGGGAGGACCTGAACGACCTGACCGGCGAGAACCTGCCGGTTACCCAGGAACTCAATCCGGCTGTGGACGGTTACGTCATCACCGCCGACCAGGACATTGTTCATTCGCGCGCGACGCTGTATTATCATCTGAATGATCCCATCGCTTACACGTTTGATTTTTCAAATGCCCAATTGATTGTGCAAAATGCGCTGAACAATGCCCTGCTTTTTGCCGCCGCGAACTTCAAGGCGGACGACATTCTGCTGGACCACGTGACTGAATTCACCGAAGCCGTCCAGAAACGGGCAACGGATTTGACCGACCAGTACCATCTCGGAATTACGGTGGATGACTGCACGGTGCAGAGCATTCCGCCCCGGCAATTGGCGGGCGTTTTTGCGGCGGTGACCGACGCGCGAGAGACCAGCGCCAAGGCAATCTACCAGGCAAATAGTGACGCGACGGCCACGCAACTCAACGCCGGGGCGGAGGCCTCGGCGAGGACGAACCAGGCGATGGTGGCCAGCACCACTTATGTGAGCCTGGTCGAGGCGGATGCCAAACGGTTCAACGAGTTGCTGCCGGAGTATCGCACGAACGCCGCGTTGTTTGAGCAGCAACAGATCAACGTGATGATGGCCCAAGTGTTGACGAATGTCGGCGACAAATGGTTTATCCCGGAAAGCGCCAATGGCAAAACGAGCCAGCTTAGGTTACAATTAAATCCCGAACCGCCGGCGCCGCCGACGGAAGGGGAAAATCAATAGACAAAACGAATTTTATGCAGGTGACATCACTTTTGAGCCACGAGCACGGGCACGAGCACGACCCCAATTGCGGCTGCGGCCACGACCACGAGCATTCCTCGGTGCATTTGTGGCAGGCAGTCCTCGGCGTGGTTTTCGTCCTCAACGGCTTCATCGTGGATTGGTTGTTTGAAGGCGGTTCCACTCTGGCCAGCGCCAGCGCGATGATTGGGGCGATTATTTTGATTTACCCCATCGTCGTCACCGCCATCAAGGATTTGCGGGTGGGACGATTGAGCATCAACGAATTGGTCGCCATCGCCGTACTTGCGGCGTTTGCCTCCGGCAATTATAAAACCGCCGGCATCGTCGCCTTTTTCATGCTCACGGGCGAATTGATCGAGACCCGGACCGCCGAGGGCGCGCGCGCTTCCATCGAATCCCTCATCAAACTCACGCCGACCAGGGCGCGGCGAATTTTGAAGGACGGCAACGAAGAGGAAGTGCCCGCCAGCCAGTTGAATGTTGGCGACGTCATTCGCATCCGCCCTGGCGACAATGTCGCCGCCGATGGTGTCATCGTCAGCGGCCAGGGTTCGTTCAATGAAGCCACGATTACCGGCGAATCGCTGCCGGCGGACAAAAAGGCTGGCGAAGATGTCTTCGCCGGCACGCAAAATCTCACCGGCGTGTTGGAAATCAAAGTCACCCGCGCGGGTGAGGACACGACGATTGGCCGGGTGCGCGAGCTGATTTTGGCGGCGGAAAAAACCAAGCTGCCCATCATGAAAATCGTTGACCAATACATGGGCTTTTACACGCCGCTCGTGCTGGTCATCGGCGCCCTGGTCTGGACCTTCACGCATCAGTTGGACCGCGTGATCGCGGTATTCGTCGTTTCCTGTCCCTGCGCATTTATTTTGGCGACTCCCACGGCGATGGTTGCCGCCCTGTCCGCCGCCGCGCGCCTGGGGATCCTGATCAAAAACGTGGCGGACATCGAGCTTGCCGCCAAGATCAACGCCTTCATCTTCGACAAGACCGGAACGCTCACGACCGGCCAGCTTGCCGTCAGCCGCCTCGCGCCGCTGGGCGAGGTGAAACCGGCCGAACTGCTTTTGCTCGCCGCCTCCGCTGAGAAATACAGCAATCACCCCACGGCCAAGGCCCTCGCCACTCTGGCGGGCGAAGCCGGCGTTCCCCTGACCGAACCGAAGGACTTTACCGAAACCGCCGGACGCGGCGTGAAAGCGGAAATCGGCGGCGCGACCATCCTCGTGGGTCGCGCGCAATGGCTCAAGGACAACGGCGTTGACTCGCATTTTGAAAAATCGGTGGATCTCAATGAAGCCGAAGGCTGGAGCTTGATTTTCGTCGCGCGCAATGGCCATTGCGTCGGCTGGGTCGGTTTGCAGGACAAAACGCGCGCCGAAGCCAAGGAATCACTCGCCGAATTGAAACTCAACGGCGTCCGACGGGTCGCAATGATTTCCGGCGACCGGCAGGTGGTTGCCTCGCGGGTCGCCGCCGAGATCGGCTGTGAGGAAGCCAAAGGCGAATGCCTGCCGCAGAACAAAGTCCAATTTGTCCGCACGGTGAAAGACAAGGGCTATTGCGTGGCGGTGGTGGGTGACGGCGTGAACGATGCTCCGGCCCTGGCCGCCGGCGACATCGGCATCGCCATGGGCGCGGCGGGCAGCGAAGTGGCCATCCACACCGCAACGATTGCCCTGATGAACAACGATCTTCGCCGGCTGCCGTTCCTGGTGAAACTCTCCCGCAGCACGCGCGCGGTCATTAACCAGAATTTTGCCTTTGGCGTCCTGTTTATCATCGTCGGGTTGACGGTGACATCACTGGGTTACCTGGGGCCGATTCCGGCGGCAATTTTGCACAACGTCGGCTCGCTCATCGTGATTTTCAACAGCGCGCGCCTGGTCCGCAAGGGCGAGGAATTGGAGCATTTCCAGGATGAAATGGAGACGCCCCGGCGCGCCTCCGGCCAATTGACACCGAAGATGGCCTAGGTAACCACCGCGCTTTCAAAGGGCGACCACATCGGGGCGGCTGGCCGGCGTGCGCCGGTTTTTCGAAGCAGTGCCGCGACGATTTGTTGAAAATTGCAGAAAAAATTGGACAAAAAGGGCTTAACCGTTGTCTTAACGTTGACACATTAAAACTCATTAAAGAGATTAAACAATGCCCGTTGCCGAATTGAATCCGCCATCTGCCGTCCGCACTGCGCCCGTCGGCGCCGATATCGTGTCTGTCCGCGGCCTGACCAAGGTCTTCAAGGATTTTTGGAACCGTCCCAAGGCGCGCGCGGTGGACAACGTGGACTTCGAGGTCCGGCGCGGCGAAGTCTTCGGCTTGCTCGGCCCCAACGGCTCCGGCAAATCCACCACCGTTAAATTGCTGCTCGGCTTGTTGAACCCCACCAAAGGGCATATCGAGGTTTTTGGCCATTCGCCCCGCCACGTCCAGACCAAGGCCCGCATCGGCTATTTGCCGGAGGAATCGTATTTGTACCGCTATCTCAATTCCCGCGAAACTCTCGACTTTTTCGGGAACCTGTTTCAATTAAGCAAGGGCGAACGCGAAAATCGCGCCGGGCAATTGCTGGAAATGGTCGGTTTGGGCAAGACCCAAACCCGCGCGGTTGGCGAATTTTCAAAGGGCATGCAGCGGCGCATCGGACTGGCCCAGGCGCTCATCAACGACCCGGACCTGGTGATTTTGGACGAGCCTACGTCCGGCCTCGACCCGATTGGTTGCCGCGAGGTGAAAGACTTGATTCTCGCACTCGCCCGCCGCGGCAAGACGGTGATCCTCAGCAGCCATTTGCTCTCCGACGTCGAAGACGTGTGCGACCGGGTGGTGATCTTGTTCGGCGGAAAAATCCAGGCCTCCGGAACCCTGAAGGAATTGCTCGCCAAGCCAGATGCCTTGCGCATCACCACGCCGGTCCTGTCGCGGCCGGCCCTGGAAAAAGTTTTGGAAATCATCCGCCAGGACGTTTCCAGTGGCGACGTGCGCGTGGACAACCCCACCCAGAACCTGGAAAGCTATTTTCTCGAAGTCGTGGCCAAGGCGCGCGAAGCGGCGCACGAGACGAGCGGCGCGCAATCCGGGGCGCGCGTGGCCGCTTACCTGCGGGCGGGCGGAGAAGAACGCCCCGCGGCGGAAAAGATTTTAGAACGCCTCGCCTTGCCACAGACCCACCCCAAAGCTGAACCGAATGTTTCGACGCCTCCGACCGAAGCCAAATTGGACGAGAAAAAATTACAGGCGCTCTCCCAGCCGGCTCCGGACCCTTCGCCGCGCAAACCCGTGTCCGCCCCCGAAGTCAAACCGGAAGACCTTTCCAAAGCAGATGAAAAACTGTCGTCACTCCTTGGCGGCGGAAAATAATCGCGGTCTGAATGCAACAAATTTTCGCCATTGCCGGATTGACGTGGAGGGCCGCGTTGCGGTTCAAGCTTTTCCTGGTCATCGCCACATTGCTTGTTCTCGCTGTAGTCGGTTTGCCGCTGATCATCAAAGACGATGGCACGGCGAGCGGGTTCACCCAGATTATCATGACCTACACGCTGACGGTGACGGCGGGTTTGTTGGGATTGTCCACGCTATGGCTGTCCTGCGGCACACTGGCCCGGGACATCGAGGAATGCCAGATTCAAGTGGTGGCCACCAAGCCGGTGGCGCGCTGGCAGATCTGGATTGGCAAATGGCTCGGCATTGTTTCGCTGAACGCGGCGCTCCTGGCGCTCGCCGGCGCCTGCATCTACGGCATGCTCCTGTGGCGTGCGACGAAATTGCCGCCGGCAGAGCAAATCGCCCTGCACCAACAGGTGCTGGTGGCGCGCGGCTCCGCCAGGGAGCCGAGTTATGAGGCCGAAATCAACGCCGAAACCGAACGCATTTATCAGGCGCGATTGCAGCAAAACCCCGAATTCGCCAACTTGTCCCGCGCGGATAAGGAGGAAGTCCGCTCGAACATTTTTGAGCAGGTCGTCACCAGTTTTGAGCTGGTCCCGCCCGGCTACCCGCGCGAATGGCGGATTGACCTAGGCCATGAAAAAAATTACCTGCGCGATAAGCCGATGCAGTTGCGCGTCAAATTCAATTCGGCCGATCACAACCCCGTTGGCACCTATGCCGGCGTTTGGGTGGTGGGCGACCCGAATGGAACCAATATCTGGCAAAGCGCGCCGATGAGCCTGGCCCCGGACACGGCTCATGAAATTGACATTCCACCCGGGCTGCTTGACACCAACGGCGTCCTGACGATTGTCTTCGTCAATCCAAACAACACCGCGCTGCTGTTTCCGCTCGATGACGGCATGGAGGTTCTTTATCCCGTCGGCGGATTCGCGCCAAACTTTGCCCGGGGACTGGCGGTCATTCTGTGTTGGCTCGCTTTGCTCGCAGCGGTGGGATTGGCGGCGGCAAGTTTCCTTTCCTTTCCTGTCGCGGCATTCCTCTCCATGGCCATGCTTCTGGTGGTGTTCTCCTCCGGCACCCTGGCTGAAGCGGTCGTCGCCGGATCAATTACGTCCGGCAATGGAGAAACCGGGGTCTCCGGCCATTCGGCGCTGGACATGTTCTTGATTCCATTGTTCAAGGGGATTCTCTTCCTGGTGGGGCTGACGAAGGATGTTTCGCCCATTGATTTGTTGAGCACGGGCCGCGCCATCACCTGGGGCGACCTCGGCCTCGCCTTCGCGCATATCGTTTTGATTCTGGGCGGCGTTTTCATTATTGCGGGAATCATTTTGTTCAACCGCCGCGAGCTGGCGACGGCGCAAGGAAACCAATGAACGCCCGGCTTAAAAAAATCCTCTTTCTGTTCCTGGCCGCCGCCATGCTTTTTGCCTCGAGCCGGATTCAAAATTCGCTCAATCACGACCGGGACACCCTTGGTTTGACGGTGGCCCCGCCGCTGCAGAACGCCCCGCCGCTGCTGGCATTCACCACGGTGGCTCTCGGCGGGTTTCGCGGTCTGATTTCCAATTATCTCTGGATTCGCGCCAATGATTTGCAGTTGGACGACAAATACTTCGAGGCGGCGCAGCTTGCCAATTGGATTACCGACCTGGAACCGCGTTTTACAGAAGTCTGGATTTTCCAGGCCTGGAACATGGCCTTCAACATTTCCGTCAAGTTCAAGGATTTCCCGGACCGCTGGCATTGGGTGGAAAACGGCATCTCATTGTTGCGCGATCATGCGCTGGTTTACAACCCCGACAACATCCTGATTCACCGGGAACTGGCCTGGTTTTACCAGATGAAAATGGGCGATTATCTGGACGATGCGAATAATTATTACAAACAGCAATGGGCCGAGGAAATGACCCCCTTTTTCGGGCCGGGAGGGACCAATTTCGCCGCCTTGCTGCAGCCGGACAATACCAATGCCATTGTGCTCCGGGAGAAGTACAAAATTGACCCGGTTTTTGCGGAAAAAGTGAACGAGGAATGGGGCCCGCTCGATTGGCGGCTGCCCGAAGCGCACGCCATTTATTGGGCCGCTCAAGGCCTGGCCGACGCCAAAAAACATCCCGACAAAGTCAAGGAGTCTGATTTGATCACCTTGCGCAGGGTCATTTATCAATCGTTGCTGCAAGCGTTTCGGCACGGGCGGATCATTTCCAATCCATTCGACCAGGGCGTCGAGCTGGCGCCAAATCTGGATCTGGTGAACCGGGCCAACGACGCCTACCTGAAAATGTATGCCGAGGAACCGGACCCCGCCCAAAAAAGCGGCATTTACACCGCGCAGCGGAATTTTCTTCGAGACGCCATCAAATATCTCTATGTGGACGGCCGTACCGCCGAAGCGGCAAAGTGGTACCAATACCTGTGTGTGCATTTTCCCGACAAAATGATCATAGATGGGGACCCGAAATCCCTGCCGAAAACGATGACGGTGGATGAATACGTCGTCCGCAGCGTTACGCAGGACGTCTCGGAAACTTCGCGTGACGATATCACCACGGTCATCGAAGGCCTGCTATTGCAATCGTATTCAAGTCTCGCAATCGGTCGCGACGATCACGCCGCCGGTTTGCAATTGCTCGCGCAAAAGGTCTATGACCGGTATCAAAGAAAAATGGGCCTCGGCCAGCCGCGCGTGGCGCTGCCGCCGATGAAAGCGTTGCAGCGCATCGTGCTGGACCAGTTGCTCGACCCGCAAAACGGGTGGCCTTACGCCGCCCGCGCCGCGCTTCGCACCCAATTGCGAATGCCGCCGGAAACCGGCTCGACCGCGCCGTTCCAGATGTCAACGAACGAGGTGTTGTCGCCCTTCACGGCCACCAACTCGTCAGTGACCAATTTCACCGTCAAATAACCGCGCGCACAGCAATGCGCGCATCTCCCATTGCCGTTTTGGCTCATCCCGACACTGCCCCCGGGGAAGGGAGACGAGGGTTCGATTCCATTCACCCGCTCCATTGATTTTATTGATTATTTTGCATGTGTGCAAGTAAAGTGCAAGTAAAATAGCCCGTCAAAAAACTTCTTTTGTCATAGGGGATTATGCAGTTCACAAGGTAAGTTTACTCCCTGCTTTCACCCGGACTCTGTCCGGCCAAGGGGCTGTCCGCCCCCTGACCCCGGACACAAAGGCGTTCCGCCCTTGTGGAACCCTGACGAAAGGACAGTGTTCCTTGGAACCCACAAACCAAGGCCGTGCCGTCCCTGGCACCCTTGTCCAACCGTGAGCCGGTTTGGATACCGCCAGAGCCTTGCCGCTCAGGACTGGCTCAAAGGGGCAACCCCTTGATACCCACAAAAGTTGGTATTCCCATGCCGGGCAACAC
>DATJSQ010000273.1:0-4732 GCA_035503995.1 Verrucomicrobiia bacterium
CCGCTTCGTCAAACGTCGAATTAAGCCCGGTAATGAAATACGCGCCGTGGCTGATGTTCTGCCGGCAATTGATGCTGGGATCGGTGGCCATGCTGCTTTCGCTCTTTATGCACCCGATCATCGGTTGCATCCTTGCCTTCATTGCGGGCAACGGGCTGTGTTCGCCGGGCAACCCGTTTTTTTACCTCCTGCCCAGCTATACCCCGTTCAACCTGTTTCAACAAATCTTACAAGGCAGCATTGTGAAAGCCGGCGACGTGGGGCTATTGACCCTTTATGCGCTGGACTTTGTTGTCCTCATGCTCCTGCTCACTTGGTGGCGATTCCAACGCAAGGAAGTTTGTTAAGGCGACTTGCCATCTTCTTTGGCGAACATCAAATCCTAAAGGGGGTCGCCCAGATCTTTGGAAATCATCCTCAAGCTGAAAGCGGTGTCACGGCCACCGCACGCCACGACGCAAAGCGATGGGGTCACGGCACGCTGAGCTTTGCCGCGCCCTCCACTCCGCACTCAGCGCTCCGCACTCCGCCAGTGCGCGCAGTTTTTGCGCATGGCCTCCCGCGGGTGAGCAGCAATTACGCAGGCATTCTGCTATTTTCCCAATAAACGGCGTTGTTTTGATTGTGGTATGTGAATTGCGTGTCGGATTTTCGCAACCAGACTCCACCCGTGGCGTCTGACAACTAATAATAACAACAACCAAAAATAGAATACTCCATGAAAATAAATGAACTATTGGCAGTCTGCGGAATTGCCAGCGCGCTTTGTTTGGGCGCGGCAACTGTTTCCGCGCAAGATAACGGCGGCGGCGGCGGTGGCGGCGGCGGCTTCGGCGGTGGCGGTGGCGGATTTGATCCGGCGGCGTTTCAACAACGCATGATGGACAACATCCGCGACCAACTCAATTTCACCAACGACACTGATTGGAGCGCGGTCCAACCGCTCGTCCAAAAAGTATTGGATGCCCGCCGGGAAGCCGGCAATGGCGGCATGGGCCGGATGATGTTCCGTCGCCGCAATAACAACGGTGATGAAAACGGTGGCGGTGGCGGACGCCGCGGCGGTTTCTTTGGCACACCCAGCCCGGAAGCGCAGGCGCTGCAATCGGCTTTGGACAACAACGCCCCCTCTGACCAGATCAAGGACCTGTTGGCCAAATATGAAGCATCGCAAAAGGCCAAACAAGCGGCGTTGAAAGCCGCCCAGGAAAATCTGCGGGCGGTGCTGACCCCCAGGCAGGAGGCCCAGGCCACGTTGCTCGGCTTGCTTGATTGAAGATAGATTGAAAAGAAGCTGACGTTCATGAGTGAAACACCTGTCCAGGATTCGAAACTGTTGCTGGAGCGCATGGTCGCCAACCGGCAATTGTCCGCGATTGACGCGGAGCTTTTGCTTCGCGAAAAATCCCACGTTCAAAGCGAGGACGAAGTTCTGCGCTGGCTGGCGCAGGAATACGGCCTCACTTACACGACACTCGATGACGTGGACCCGGACCGCCAGCTTCTCTCGCTTTTTCCCGCGCGCCTCCTGCTCAAGGAGGAGTTGCTCCCTCTCAAACGCGACAACGGCACGGTGGAAGTGGCCACCAGCCGTCTTTTCGCCACGCAGGGCCTGGATGCGCTGAAAACGATGACCGGTTTGAATCTCAAGCCGGTCATCGCAGCATCCGAAGCCATCCAGCGTGAAATCAAGAAACGTCTCGGCGTGGGCGCCGATACCATCGGCACGCTCGACGAGGAGAAAGGGTTCCAGGTCGTTGATGAGAACGCGGAGGACACCAATCTGGACGAGGCGGCCGAGGACGAGGCCTCGATCATCCGCTTCGTCAACCAGGTGCTCAAGGACGCCATCGAATTGCGCGCGTCGGACATTCATCTGGAGCCATTTGAAGACGAATTTCGCATTCGCTACCGCATTGACGGCGTGTTGCAGGACGTGCCGGTTCCCGCGCAACTGAAACGATTCCAACCCGCCATTGTTTCGCGCGTTAAGATTTTGAGCCATCTCAACATCGCGGAAAAACGCCTCCCCCAGGACGGCCGCATCAAGGTCCGCATTGACGACGCCGAGGTGGACATCCGCGTTTCGATCATCCCGATGTTGCACGGCGAGGCCGTGGTGATGCGCTTGCTGCGGCAAAACGCGACGTTGCGCGGGATGGGCGAATTGGACATGGACACGCGCGAGCTGGATTGCTTTCGGCGGGTGCTTCAATTGCCCCACGGCATCATCCTCGTCACCGGTCCCACCGGCAGCGGCAAGACCTCGACGCTTTATACCGCGCTGAATGAAATCAACGATTCCGTGCGGAAGATCATCACGATTGAAGACCCGGTGGAATATCAGCTTAAGGGTGTGAACCAAATTCAGGTGAACGAAAAATCCGGCCTCACGTTCGCGCGGGGTCTCCGCTCGATTCTGCGTCATGACCCGGACGTGGTGCTCATCGGCGAAATTCGCGACGAGGAAACGGCGCAAATCGCCGTGCAGGCGTCGCTTACCGGGCATCTGGTTTTCTCGACGCTCCATACGAATGACGCACCCGGGGCGCTGACGCGGCTCGTAGATATGGGCGTGGAGCCGTATCTGGTGGCTTCCTCGCTGGAAGCCGTGCTGGCGCAACGCCTCGTTCGCGTGCTGTGCCCGCACTGCAAGCAGACTGATGATTCTCCCACGGCGCAGGCGCTCAAATCACAAATCGGGATTCCGGCCAACGCGATCATTTACAAATCCATCGGTTGCCGGGAATGCCGCAACACCGGCTTTTTCGGACGCCACGCCATCTTTGAATGGATGGATGCCGACAACGAAATCCGCCAGTTGATATTGAAAAACGCATCCGCGGACCAAATCCGCGACGCGGCGCGGCGCGCCGGGATGAAAACCCTGGCCGAAGACGGCTGGCGACTGGTGCGCCAGGGCGTCACGACGGTCGAGGAAGTTTTGAGCGTGACCACGGCCAAAGAAGTCGCCCGCACCACCAAAAATGAAACCCTTGATGCGGCGAAAGACGCCAAAACGCCGGCCAGCATCGCCGTCAGCCGGCATTGAGCACCATGCCGACGTTTCAATACAAGGCGTTGAAGACCGACGGCAAGATTGCCGAAGGCGTGCTCGATGCGCCCGGGCGTCCGGATGCGCTCCGGCAAATCGAGACGCTTGGCTTGCGGCCGTTGAATCTGGCGGAACGAAGCGCGGCCGCCGCGACCAACGGCGCGCCGTTGTCCGGGCAGGTTTCCTTCAATTTCGGACCCAAAAAAATTTCCCCGAAGGCGCTGGAGAATTTCACGCGCCTGCTTTCCAGTCTGCTGGCGGCGGGCGTGCCCTTGAGCCGCGCGCTGGTGATTCTCTACAAGGAATCCAAAGTGCCGGCGGTGTCGGCCAAGTGGAAGGAAGTCCACGATCTGGTGGTGGACGGGATGTCGCTGGCCGACGCCATGGCGCAATCGCCCCAAACTTTCCCCCGCGTTTATACGGCGATGGTGGAAGCGGGCGAAGCCGGGGGATTTCTCGACGTGGTGCTGGCGCAGATCGCGGAATTTCAATCGCGCGAAAAGGAACTGAAATCCAAGGTCCTCGCGGCGATGATTTATCCGTGTATTTTGTTTTGCCTGGCGTCAATCATTTTGACGGGCCTGCTGGTTTTCTTCGTGCCGATGCTTCAAAAAGTTTTCGCGACGATCCACGGTTCATTGCCGTTGATCACGGTATTCGTCATTGATGCGAGCCATTTCATGCGTTCTTACGGGCTTTTTTTACTCGTTACGCTGGTGGTGGCGGGAATTTCGCTGAGGACATGGTTCACGTCGCAGAAAGGCCGGCGGGTCTGGGAGGGATTTATTTTGCGCGCGCCCCTGGTGGGTCCGCTCATCGCCCAATTTGCGATGGCGCGTTTTTGCCGGATGCTCGGGACCCTGCTGGGCGCCGGCGTGCCGCTGGTTCAAAGCCTGAACGTGGCCCGTCGCTCGATTGGGAATCAAATCCTGGTGGACGCGGTGGCGCAGGCGATTGAGCGCGTCCAACAGGGGGGACGGCTTGGCCAAAGTCTCGCGGACTGCAAAGTCCTTTTTTCCGGCTCGGTGATGGAAATGATTTCGGTTGCCGAGGAAAGCGGCCGGCTGGACACAGAATTGGTGCGGCTGGCCGGGGTCACCGAAACCGACCTTAACCGGAACCTGCAAACGGCGGTGTCGTTTGCCGAACCGGTGCTGCTGTTTTTCATCGCGGCATTCATCGGCATGATTTTCATCGGCATGTTGTTGCCGGTCTTGTCCATGAGCCAATACATCCATTAAACACCATATGAAAATACAACCAAAACTGCTCGAAAATAAATCGCCACGGGCTTATGGCCCATCGCCGATAATTGAAACCGGGAACGCCGGTCCTTCAACCGTAACTCGAAAATCGAAAATCGTAAATCGTCGCGGTTTCACCCTGGTGGAAATGATGCTGGTCGTTGCCATTATTGGCATTCTGGCGGCGCTGGTCATTCCCAGAATTGCCGGCAAAAGCGAGGAGGCCAGGGTCACCGCCGCGCAAGCGGATATAAAAGGCGGGATCAAATCCGCCCTCGACCAATTTGAAGTAGATAACGGGCATTATCCCAGCAGTTTGCAGGACCTGCTCCAGCAACCACGCAATGCCAGCAACTGGCATGGACCGTATTTGGACCAGCTTCCGATTGATCCATGGGGTGATCCCTATCTTTACGCGTTTCCCGGGAAACAC
>DATJSQ010000274.1:0-12008 GCA_035503995.1 Verrucomicrobiia bacterium
GCGAATAATCACCCGCTTCGTCTCGCGGGATTCTGGCCGCTTCGACGTGGACATAGGGCAGCCGGTGTCGTCCTTTGGGGTTGACGTAGCAAATGGACGAATTGGACGTGCCGAGGTCAATTCCAAAACAATAATCAGCGCCATTCATAATCGTTCTGAACTAGATAGCACACGGCGCCCGATCTGTGAACTTTTTTAACCTCCGCCGCCACGCCGCACGGCTGCGGTATGACGGGCGAGACGGTGGGAACGAAGTCGAAGCGCCACGCCGCGAGTGGATAATTTCCTTCAAATCAAGCTTTGTGCTGATGTTCGTTGACGTTTATTTCCGGCGGCCAGACGGGTGTGGATCGGGCGGCGCTGGAATGGGCCGTGGCCAATGGGATTCCGCACGGCGGCTGGTGTCCGAAGGGCCGCAAGGCGGAGGACGGCACCATTCCAACTCAATTTCAACTCAAGGAAACGGCCAATGACGATTATTCGATGCGAACGCGCCGGAACGTTCATGATTCCGGCGGCACGGTGATTTTTTCGCAATTCACCCGATGAATTCACTTAACCGCCAAGCGTCCAAATGGGAAATCCCAGTTTGATACGCATGTCCCCAAAGTGAGTAAAAATGTCCCGATTTGGGATGGATTTAATTCAGTCACTATGGGAGGGTGACACGGAAGTTTAAATGACGCGAAATTTATCGTAAGTTGACGATGGCGCTCCATCAAGGGTGTGCGAACGGCGAACAAAACAGTTAATAGGCCGGTAAAATAGCGCCCAGCACGTGCTAATGGAATATGTGCAGGTTTGAAATATGAGACCATGAGTGTTTCTGAGCAATTGACGTCGCCCACCTGGCCCCCATTGGCTGTAAATGGTCAACCCTTTGAAACATCCTGGTCCTGGATTTTGCAACAATGCAGGTTTTTGGTCATCATCATATCCCTGGGAACCTTGAGCTATTGGTTGATTTCTCATTTCATCATCCAAGCCGTTGAGGTGGAGGGTCCGAGCATGTCCCCCACCCTCTCCGACTCGGGGCATTATTGGTTGAACCGGGTCTGCTACCTCGTCAGCCAGCCCCGCCCGGCCGACATCGTCGTTGTGAGGGACCCATCCGACAACGGGCTTGACGTCAAGCGCATCATCGCGGGTCCGGAACAATGGCTTTCGATCAGAGGTGGAAAGGTATATGTCAACAGCCAGTTGTTGAGCGAACCCTATCTAATGCCCAAGACTCCGACCTATGCCGAAAACGACAGCGGCAACGAGCTGATCATCCTGGGCAAAAATCAATATTTTGTGATGGGTGACAATCGCGGGAACAGTCTGGACAGCCGCGACTTCGGGACCGTTCCGCGGCGAAACATTCTCGGCAAGGTGGAATTGTGACCTCATTGAATTGAGTAAAATCAATTGCCATGGCTTCATGGGTAATGACTGTCAACCCCCATGTCTCCGATGGCAATTGATATTTCCCATTTGGCCTCCTTCCCACAGCCGGCGCCCCCGAGGTACTGCTTGCTTCCGGTGATTTTTTGACGAAATTTGATGTGTGAAAGCATTCGACACACAGACCGCGGCGATCAGGGTTTCAAGTCCTTCCAGCGATCTGGAAACGAAAGTTCAGGAGTGGGGCGAAAAAATCTTCTCGATGGTCGAAGCGGCCGGCCCGCCCTCATTCTTCACAAAAGAAGGCCTGGCCGGCACGGTGATGGACCGGGCCATGCGCGATGAACACTTCAAGACACGACTCTTCCGTTTCGTGGATGTGCTGCCGACATTGACTTCCGCCGGCGAAGTTGCACGTCATCTCAGAGAGTATTTTGATACGAACCAGGCTCGGCCAGCCTCCGGCTGGAGTGTGGGCTTAAAGGGAGCGTCGGCCGCGCCGTGGCTCCTGGCTCCAGTGGTCAAGGCACAGGTTACCGCGCTCGCCCGGCATTTTATGTTGGGCAACAACGAGAAAGAGATTACCGCCACGCTATGCCAACTTCGTAACCGGCAGATTGCTTTTACGGTGGATTTATTGGGTGAAACGGTATTGAGCGAGGCTGAGGCGGACCAATATGCGGCGCGATATTTGGATATGATGGCCTTGCTCGCCAGGCACATGGCTGGATGGCCAGGCCCGTGCAAGAGCAATCTGTGCCCGCGAGGCCCGGCACCTGAATTAAATCTATCCATCAAGATCTCCGCGCTGTATTCGCAAATTCATCCGGCGGACCCGGAAACGGCCATTGAAAAAATCTCCACCCGGCTTGGACCCATCCTGCGCAAGGCGAAGGAATCCGGCGCTTTCATCAATTTTGACATGGAAAGTTACGCACTGAAAAACCTGACGCTGCACTTGTTCAAGAGCATTTTCAGCGACCCGGAATTTGAAAGCGCGCCCGCCCGGGGTCTGGCATTGCAGGCGTATTTAAAAGATTCGGAGGCGGATTTGACGGATATTATCGCCTGGGCGCGCTCACGGCCACGGCGCCTGACTGTCCGTCTGGTGAAAGGCGCGTATTGGGATTACGAAATGGTTGCGGCGCAACAGAAGGGCTGGCCAGTGCCTGTGTTTGCTGACAAGTCGCAAACGGATGCCAACTTCGAGAAACTCTCGGCCATGCTGCTCGAAAATGAAAGCGTAGTGGACGCCGCCTTTGGCACGCACAACGTGCGGAGTATCGCGCACGCGCTGGCGCAGGCGGAATTGCGCGGGGTGGATATCCGGAACTTTGAGTTTCAAATGCTGCGCGGCATGGCCGAACCGGTCAAAGCAACGTTGCTCCAGTTGGGTTGCAGGCTTCGTGAATATTGCCCGGTGGGCGAGTTGTTGCCGGGCATGGCGTATCTGGTTCGGCGCCTGCTGGAGAATACATCCAATGAGGGATTTCTTGCCAACCGTTACGCGCGCAATCTGGGCCGGAAGGAGTTGCTGAAAAGACCGGTCGCGCCAGCAGCGGAGCCGCGGCGGGAAACAGGTGGCACGGAATTCTCCGGCCAAACGGTTTTCAAAAATGAGCCGCCGGTCGATTTTACCGTCGCCGCGGAACGCCAAAAAATGCAGGAGGCAATCCGTGAGGCTCGACGGCAATTGGGACGGCGGCATCCGTTCGTCATCAATCATCAACCGGTTTCCACGCGCGACTGGCTGCCGTCATTGAATCCGGCGAACCAGAAGGAAGTCATCGGTTATGCGGCGCAGGCGACGGTGGCGGATGCTGACGCGGCGATTGGCGCGGCGCGTGCCGCCTGGCCGAAATGGGCGCGAACGCCCGCGGATCAACGGGCGGCTTTTCTTGAGAAAACGGCTTCGCTGATGCGCGCGGAAAAAAGCGCTCTCTGCGCGATTGAGGTTTTGGAAGCGGGGAAGACCTGGACCGAGGCCGATGCGGACGTGGCTGAAGCGATGGACTTTTGCAATTTCTACGCCGGACAGATGCGGGCATTGGGCCGGCCTGAACGCACACAGCACGTGGCGGGTGAGAGCAATTTTCTGGAGTGGTGGCCGCGCGGGATTGGGGTGGTCATCGCCCCGTGGAATTTTCCGCTGGCGATACTCACCGGCATGGCCGCCGCCGCGATGGTGGCCGGCAATGCCGTCATCTTAAAGCCATCCGATCAAACACCCGTCATTGCCGCCCGCCTGATGGAATTGTTTATCAAAGCCGGTTTTCCGCCGGGGGTGGCCAACCTGTTGACCGGCGCGGGCGGAACCGTGGGCGCGCATCTCGTGGAACATCCGCAGGCGGATTTCATCGCGTTTACCGGCTCGAAGGAAGTGGGATTGAAAATTTGGGAAACGGCTGGGCGGACCCGCCCAGGCCAGATGAATTTGAAAAAAGTCGTCTGCGAAATGGGCGGTAAAAATTGCGTGATCGTGGACAGCGACGCGGACCTGGATGAGGCGGTGGCGGGGTGCATCGCTTCGGCCTTTGGCTATCAGGGGCAGAAGTGCAGTGCGCTGTCCCGACTCGTCGTGCTGGCGGACAATTACGAGGTTTTCCTCCAGCGGTTTATTGCCGCCGCAGCTTCGATGCGCATTGGCCCGGCGGAAGGGCCGGGCAATTTTCTTGGCCCGGTCATCAGCCGCGGCGCGCAACAGCGCATCCTAAAAATCATTGAGTCCGGGAAAAAAGAAGCGACCCTGGCGTGGCAAGGAAGGGTTCCCAACGATCCGGATGCGTGTTACGTGCCGCCCACAATCTTTACGGAGGTGCCGCCGGAGAGCAGTCTGTTCCGCGAAGAGATTTTCGGGCCGGTGCTGGCGGTGGTCCGGGCAAAGAACTTCGACGAAGCGCTGCTGCTGGCGAACACGGGCGAATTTGCGCTGACGGGCGGTTGTTATTCTCGCAGTCCCGCGAACATCGAGCGGGTCAAGGCAGAATTGATATGCGGCAATCTCTATATCAATCGCGGCATCACCGGAGCGATTGTCGAACGCCAGCCGTTTGGGGGATTCCGCATGTCCGGCGGCGGAACGAAGGCGGGTGGACGGGATTACTTGCGGAATTTTATGGTTCCACGCGTGGTTACGGAAAATTGTCTGCGACGGGGGTTTGCGCCGACGGACGCATGAAACTTTAGAAACATCTTTTTGTTCAAAGCCGAAGGCTTGCAGGTCTCTCAGTCAAAAACTTGGCGGTTAACGTTAGATTAATCTGTTTTGCAAAATATGCGAATGAACGTCACCCAAAAATTGATTTGTGGCCGCCTGCTTGAAGGGACCCTCCATACACGCCGCGGGACCCCGCTTGCGCCGTCATTCAATGTCGTTTTCCAGCACGATTCGGTAGCGGGCCTTCCCCGCGCGCAGATGCTCAAGCGCGTCGTTCACCCGCGACATGGGAAACCTCTCGATCGTCGGCGCAATGCCTTGTCGCGCGCAAAACGCGAGCATCTTCGCCGTCGTGGCCGGGCTGCCGAGGGGGGAGCCGGAGATGGCTTTCTGCCCGGCCAGCAGGGCGAAGACCGGCACGGAAATCGGCGCCGGCACCGCGCCGACCACGTGCAGACGCCCCTTCGGCGCCAGCGTGTTCAAGATCGCGGGCCAATCCAGGTCCGCATTCGCCGTCACCAGGATGAAATCCAGCGACCCCGTCAGCTTTTGCATCTGTCCGGTGTCCCGCGAACTGATGGTGTGGTGCGCCCCGAACCGGAGCGCGTCCTGGCGCTTGCTCTCGCTGGACGTGAAGGCCACCACTTCGCACCCCCACTTGTTCAGGAACTGCAACGCCAGGTGGCCGAGGCCGCCGATGCCGATGACGCCCACCCGTTGCGTCGGCTGCACGCCGCATTGGACGATGGGATTGAACACCGTGATTCCTCCGCAAAACAATGGCCCGGCTTTGACCGTTTCAATGGCCGCCGGCAGGGGGCTTGCCCAAAGCCAGTGGCAACGCACCCGGTCGGCGAACCCGCCGTAACGGCCAATCATCGTCTGCTCGATCGTGCTGCAGAGGTTATGGTCGCCCGCCAGGCATTGGGGACAAAACAGGCAACTCTTCGAATACCAACCCAACCCCACCCGGTCACCCACTTTCACCCGCTTCACCTGGTCCCCGGCGGCGACAATTGTCCCCACCACTTCGTGTCCGGGCACAAAGGGATAGGTCGAGAAACCCCATTCATTCCCGATCATCGAGAGATCGGAATGGCAGATGCCGCAGTGACTGACTTTGATTTCCACCTGCTCCGGTCCCAGCGGGCCGGGATCGAACTCAAAAGGGGTGAGCGGCTGGCCTTTGCCGGCTGCCGCGTAAGCTTTGAATTTGGCGCTCATGGTGGCCGTAACCTTGCACTGGAGCGCGGTCCTGGCAAGAGCAATCTCCAAACCGACTCATCGTTCGTTCTGCGTCAAATGCCGCGCCTGCCGCTTCGGAAGCCCGACCGGCCGGCGCGGTGGCGACGGTTCCGCGTCGGGCAAATAAGCGCGGAGGAGGGACGGCTTATCGCGGCGTCCGCCGCGACGGTAATCGTTCCACAAGGCCCCGGCCACGCGCCGCGCCTCAAGCTGGCGCTCGACGGTGAGAAATTCAAGCAGCCATTCCATCAACCGCGCCAGGGCGATGCTGTCCGTGCGGCCGGCCCGTTCATGCAGCCATTCACTGAAGCGCATGAAGGCGGCAAAAGGAGAAGAGGCTTTTTCCCAAATCAGCGCAGTCGTGGCGACGAAATTGCCGCTGTTACCCACCAGGTCCCAATAGCGCGAGAAGCGGCGCAGTTTTTGCATCGTCGCAAAATCTATCAGCCGATTCTGAAGTATCTCGTATGGCGGATGCGGATTATAGACCATCTGCCATTCCGCATCGTGCCGGATGATCGGTGTGCCGCGCAGCCGCTTCAACAGGCCAATTTGAATCTCTTGCGGACGCAATGCGACCAACCAATCAAATCCCGCCGCAATGCTTTCCAGCGGTTCGCCGGGAAGACCGACAATCAAATCGGCGTGGACATGGACACCGGTCTCGTTACGCAAAAAGCGAAGGTTTTCCTCCAATCGCCCGTGGTTTTGTTTCCGGCTGATGAGCTGCCCGACCTGCGGATTGACGGTCTGGACGCCGACTTCAAATTGCAGCGAACCGGGAGGAAAACGTTTGATGATGTCGCGGAGCGGGTCCGGCAGCCGATCGGGAATCATCTCGAAATGATAAAAATTGCCGGGACGATGGCGTTCAAGAAAAAACTCCAAAATAGCGCGGCTGGCGGCGATGTTGAGGTTAAAGGTGCGGTCAACGAATTTGAATTGCCGCACACCGCGGTCGAGCAGCTTTTGCATTTCACCCAGAAATTGTTCCAGCGGCGCGGCGCGAACCGGTATGTCCAATGACGACAGGCAAAATTCACAGGTGAACGGACATCCGCGGGAAGCTTCGACATAGATGATGCGGTGGGCGATGTCGCGGTCGTCGTAGAATTCGTATGGCAGTTTCAGTTGCGAAAATTCCGGGAGCGGCGCGGGGATGATTTTTGGAATCGCGTTGAAAATTTTAGCGTCCGTGGACCCATCGGCGGTTTGTTCGCTGGGCCGGATGTCTTCCGCCACCGGCAAACTGAGCAATTCGGAACATACCTCGGCAAATTTTAAATCCGCCTCGCCGGTGATGACATTGTCGGCAAGCTGGACGATTGGCTGCGATTCGGTTTCGTAGCTGACCTCCGGCCCGCCGAGAATGATCGTCACCTCGGGGCGCACCCGCTTGATGGCGGCGACGACTTCGGTGGCCTCGGCGACGTTCCAGATGTAAACACCCAGGCCGATGATCTTTGGATTTTGCGCCAGCAGGATTTCCGCGATGTCCACCGGACGCTGGTTGATGTCGAATTCCACGATCCGTGCGCGCGATTGCAGGGCGCCGAGGTTCGCGAAGAGGTAGCGCAAGCCGAACGCGGCATGGATGAACTTCGCGTTGAGCGTGGAAAGGACGATGTCCGGCACGGTAACAAAGTTTAACGCACGGGAAGAATTGCGCAATGCTCCTTCAATTCGGTTTGATTGATGACCGGGATGGGATGGCTGAAAATGAATCCATCCAATGAGAGCCTGGTTTTGCGCGTCTCATGTGCCGCGCAAATCGGGCGCGAGGCGGGGCAAACGAGAAGATTGGTTTTCGTCAAATCAATCAGTTTGAACTGGTGGCAAGTTTCGTTCATCATGGCGGATCCCTATTTCGAGCAAACAGTGAACGCGCTGATTTATGAATTGTTCTTCTCGCAAGAACTTCACGCCGCCGGCCGGCGATTCTTTGAACTCGCCGCCGCCGCGTCGCCTGCTCGGCCCGCGCCACCCTCAGAATCCGCCGCCTGGCTGGACTGGTATGGCGAACAGTTCAAAAAGTTAAGCGCCCCCGGCCACCCGCTCCGCGTCGCGCTGGACAAACTCCAAACCCTCGACTTCGTCCGCATCTTCCAACGCCAGGCATGAGCACTGCCATCCATCGCCATCCCCGTTTCGCGAAATTGAGCGACCTGTTCCGGGCGCGTCCCGAATTGTTCGGCGCATGGCACGGCACATTGTTCCGATTCCAAACCGCGGATTTTCCCGCGCCCAAGGACGTGTTGAGCGGCGAAGGCGCGCGCTGGCGCGGAGGTCGCTGGAATTCGCCCGGCATCGCCACGCTCTACGGCAGCACCACGGACAACACGGCGCTGGAAGAGTGCAAGGCCCACGACCGCTATTACGGCGTGCCAACCAAAAGCCCGCGACTGCTCGTCGCCATCAAGGCACAATTGACGCGGATGCTCGACCTGACCGCGCCCGCCACCCGGCGCGCGATGGCTGTGACGCTCGCCGAACTCGGCTCGGAAGATTGGCGCAAATTGCAAGCGGCCGGGAAAGAGAGTTTCACCCAGGCGATAGGCCGGGCCGTGGTCGCCGTCGGCGGTAGCGGCCTGTTGTCCCGTTCCGCCGCCGTGGATCGGGGCGTCAACGTGGCGATTTTCCCCGGCGTGTGCGCCGCCGACCATCTGGCGGTCGTGGAAGGCGCAAAGCTGGAGAAATTGGGTGTGAAGGCGAAGGCGTGAAAATAAGGGGTTGACACCTGCAATAATGCAGGTTATTATGCAGGCAAAAGTATATGCCAGTCGTTGCTAAAAAATTCAAGGCCGCGCATCCGGCGCTGAACACGTTCCGCTTCAGCCACCGGGGCGCGAAGGATTACGCAGGTCTGTTGCAGCATTATCGCACGATGTTCAAGATGCCGCAGCCCTTTGTGGTGCGGCTGACGGGTTTCTCGCCGCGCTCGGTCGCCAAATGGAGCGAGGGAATATTGCCATCGCCAAAGCAGGAAAAAGCGCTGGTCGAGATGGATCGTCTGCTGGACGCCCTTGCGCGCGTCATGAAACCCGCGCAGGTGGGTCAATGGCTCAAGTCGCCCAACCCGGCGTTCGATGGCTCGACGCCGTTGCAGATCGTGGAGCGCGGTGAGATTGACCGCATCTGGCACATGTTGTTCGACTTGGAATCCGGGCAACCGGGTTAGTATTACTCTGTCAAGTATTTGACACCATTTTCCGCTTCTGCCATGACGATAAACCGGCAAAAGCCCGGCATTGAAATTTCGATGGCGAGCACCGAGGCCCAGAGGCAATCAATTCGTGCCGCCGTCCGCCGCAGGCGGAAGGGTAACGGTTTTTTGCAAAATAAAATGCGGCACGTCCCTCAGATTCCACAACCTATTTTCCAAGTCCAATCCAGCAGAAGAAGTTTTCCGGGCATTGGGGCGGTTCAGCGCACTTGGAGGCGGGGGGGTAGAGTACGTTCTTGCCGAAATGATTTTGGAAGAATACTGTCTTTGCTTTCTCGAAAAGCACAACGACTGGCAATGAAAGATTATTTTGTCTATCTGCCGAAGCAAACGGGCAACTCGGTTTGGGGATGCGTGGCGACAGCGGCGGGTTTTACCACCATCCCGCCGAACAAGCCTTATCCGCCCCGTCAGCATCCGTTGGATCACTACTTCAATTGGAAGGAAGGCCGCGTGTTGCAGAGTTATCAGATCATATTGATCTCGGCCGGGACCGGTATCTTTGAATGCGCAACCACGCGAGGCATTCAGACTGTCGAAGCGGGAACGATCATGGTGTTGTTCCCCGGTATTTGGCATCGTTACCGGCCGGCGATTGCAACCGGCTGGGTTGAGCATTGGATCGAGTGCCATGGGCCCGTGTTCGAGGCAGCGACGCGCGCGGGGATCATTCGGCCCGAGCGCGCCCTTTTGAAACCCGGATTGGTCCACGACTTGAGCGACTGCTTTGAGCGATGTCACAGCCTCGCACGAATAAACGCGATGGCCAATCAGGACCTGCTTTCAACCCTCGGATTGCACCTGCTCGCCTTGTTGGGTCACCTGCGCCGCAGCGAACGCGGTTTCACAAAGGCCAATGACGATGTGGTGCAACGGGCCCATACGCTCATCGCTTTGCGCTGTCAGGAACCGCTTGACCTGCCAGCTTTAGCCGCCGAACTAACGGTCGGATACTCCACCCTGCGACACAGTTTCCTTTCTCGCGTGGGGGTCAGTCTTAGACAACATTATCTAAACACCCGGATTCAGAAGTCACAGGACTTGCTCATGAACAGCGGTAAGAATGTAAAGGAAATAGCCGAAATCCTCGGGTTTGATTCGGCTTCCCACTTTTCCAAACAATTCAAGCAACTGGTCGGATTGTCTCCGACCGACTGGCGGGTGAGATTTGCCAAGCGACGGCATTAAACGGCTTGAAAGCAGATGTAGGGACGCGTTAGTTTGTAAAAATAATACATGAAAATTGCCATTTCATACAGTTTTTTAGAATTGTTTGAAATCGTTGACTGAAATAGACTAAAAGAAATGAAAGCTTGTCGTATAGGCCTTTTTGGCATCGGTTTGGATGCCTATTGGCGGCAATTTGATGGCTTGAAGCCGCAACTTCAAAAGTATTTGGAGCAGGTTGCTGAAAAGCTGGCGCGTCCGGGTGTGGAGGTGGTGAATTTAGGGCTGATTGATTCGCCGCCAAAGGCCTTTGAAGCTGGGCACCGTTTCCGGCGGGAAGATATTGATTTGATTTTTCTCCACGTCACCACCTATGCCTTGTCAGCTACGGTATTGCCGGTCGTGCAACGGGCCAAAGTGCCCGTCATCGTGCTTAATATCAACCCCGAGCCGTCCATCAACTACGCGAATTTTAACCGGTCAAAAAACCGCACCACCATGACCGGTGAATGGTTGAAGCATTGCAGCGCGTGTGCGGTTCCGGAAATTGCGAACGTGTTTACCCGGGCGCGCATACCCTTCCATCAGATCACCGGCATCCTGCACGACGATCCGGTTTGTTGGGATGAGGTGGATGCCTGGATTGAGGCCGCGCGGGTGGCCAACGTGATGTTTCATAACCGTCTTGGTCTTATGGGCCATTACTACGGCGGGATGCTCGACATTTATTCTGATTACACATTGCAATGCGCCACCTTTGGTGGGCACATGGAAATTCTGGAGTTGGATGAACTTGCCGCTTTGCGGCGTGATGTTGACGCGACACAAATCAGAGATCGTGTCAGACACTTCAAAAGGGTCTTCGAGGTGCAACGCGACTGCCCGCTGACTGAACTGGAGCGCGCTGCGAAAACATCCATTGCACTCGACCGCCTCGTGAAGGAACACGATCTGGGTTCGCTGGCTTATTACTACATGGGCCTGGGCAACGGGGAGAACGAAGATACCATCAGTTCCATCATCCTGGGCAATTCACTACTGACTGCCCGCGGCATCCCGGTGGCGGGCGAATACGAGGTTAAAAATGCCCAGGCCATGAAAATATTGGATACATTTGGCGCGGGCGGGTCATTTACCGAGTATTACGCCATGGATTACACCGACGATATCGTGTTGATGGGACACGACGGTCCGGGGCATATCGCCATTGCAGAGGGGAAGACCAAGGTGCGTCCGCTTAAAGTTTATCATGGAAAGGTGGGACGCGGTTTGTCGGTGGAGATGTCGGTGAAACACGGCCCGGTCACGCTGCTCTCAGTAGTGCAAACCGCCGAGTGCAGGCTCAAGCTACTGACAGCCGAGGCCGAGTCCGTGGCCGGTCCGATTCTACAGATTGGAAATACAAACAGCCGTTACCGATTCAGCATCGGCGCGCGCAAATTTGTCAACGAATGGAATAGGCACGGTCCGGCGCATCATTGTGCCGTCGGAGTGGGTCACATTGCCGGAAAGATTGAAAAACTAGGGTTATTGCTGGGAATTGAGACGGTTTGTGTCTGCTGATTGGTCAACACCATCACTCCTGGTCACATCAACACGCTCATCGCTGGCAAGATGGGACTAAGCCCGGAACAAATCGCTGGCATTACCCACATGATCGCAAGGATTCCGCTCGCTCGACTGGGAGAGCCTGAAGAAATTGCCTCAGCCTCCCTGTATTTTGCTTCGGATGAGTCAAAATTCACCACCGGAACAGAACTGGGGGTTGATGGCGGTTTAACGCCGGTTTAATTAAGAGCTTATCCGTAAATAATAATTGACGTATTTTTG
>DATJSQ010000275.1:0-16123 GCA_035503995.1 Verrucomicrobiia bacterium
ACTTTTTGGATGATTTCGTAGCCGTAGCTTTCGCCACCGGCGAGGATGGACAGCAACAATGGTTTCGATGACGCGGCCACCAGGTCTTTCGTAAGCATGGCAGTCTTATACATTGAACTGCAAGATATGTCAACTGAAAAAATAAGTTTCCCGGTTGATGTCCGGTCACGCGCAATCCGCCGGTGGGACCAGCCATGTGCCGCCAAGGTCATTATCGAATGTTGCCAGCTCACGTTGAGTTGATTCATCGCGTCTTTGTGCCGTCGGCATGGCACGCAACGCAAGGCGTTCCCCAAAGTGGCTGGGTTTCATTCGACCCTCCCCGGCTGGTTTTGACTGTCCGCCGACATGAAAAGGCAAAAGCTGAAACGCCGAGGTGCCCAAACGCTGAATGTTGCCGCAAAAAATGCAGGCTTTACAGCAAACAGCGAAACGGGGAGCATGAACTTGGAATCAAAGCCATATGAAGCATATCCTTAAATTTCTCGCCGTCACGGCCATGTTTCTGACAGCGGCCGGCACCGCGTTTTGTGACACGGCGCAGGATTACGTCAACAGCGGCGTTGACAAGGATGTCGCCCAGAACTATGACGGCGCCATCGCAGACTACACCAAATACCTCGAACTTTACGCCGGTTCAAAGTATCTCTTCGCCGGCGACAAGACCGCCGCCAGGGATCTTTTTACAAAATGCGTGGCCACCGGCCAAAACGACCTGGATGAATACGACAGCGCAGCGGCCGAATTGAAGTTATTGCCGGCGGAAACGCCTTCACCGTCGCCTTCGAAATAACCGGCCCGTTTAATCGAAACGAATCATCCTGCCACCCCCGCGCAGATTTTCAAACAGGCGGAATTTATTCTTTGAACTGCCAAGACACCGAGGCGCAAAGAACTTCAACCGCGAATGCACGTCCGCGAGCATGACAGAAGTGTCGCCGTTTGCCAATGCCCGGACCGACGGGCAACGATCCCCAGTTGTGCGAGCGCGTCGCAAAACAAGTTCTCTGCGCCTTGCTCCTCAGTTTTGGCGTGCCAAAATCGCTGGACCGGAATGACGTCACCTGCTTTACGATGAACCCGGAGGAGTTCGACGCCAAAGGGAACCGCCCGAATGCGGAGACGATGAAATTGTTCCAGCAGGCCCTTGCTGATCTGAACAGCGGGTGGCAAAGGCACAAGGCACGGCTCAAGGCGATGCAGTAAGTTTGGACGGTCAGAATTACGGATGTGATTACAACAAACCGGGTGAAGGCATGGTCTTTTTGACACGGATTTGCGTTCTTTTCCGCCAAAAGATTCGTTCGCGTCAATTCGTGAAATTTGTGTCAAAGATTTTGCGCTCTTTGCGCCTCCGCGTCTTTGCGTTAAATTTGCGTCAGGCAAAGGCCCAAGGCACGAAGTTCACGCCGATGGCCCTGATAACAGGTGAAAACCTGAACATCGGAGGAACCTAAATGCACAGATCTGTCTGCCACCAGAGCCGCTCTAATATATTCCAATTCCAATTTTTTTCCACATTTCCGGCCACAGGCCGAACACGACACCGCACTTCGCGCGGCTTTTGCCGAGGTCTCGAATTATACGCTTTGATCGGTATCCGGCCTGCGTTATGCTTAAGTCACTCTCAATTATGCCGATGGAACACTGAAGCATTGTCAGATGAGCCAGGTTGTCAACAGAGCGTTCGATCCGGTTGCTGTCCGGCCGCAGTCACACCAGAAGTTCTCGCCTCCGGTCTGCGGCCGGGTTGTTGTGTGCCCCGGCTTCGCAAAAACTCAAATTTGCCGGCTGTTGTTTGGCTGCCTGCTGTTGCTGCCCTGCCTCGCCGCCGCGGCCGATTCCGCAAACTCCCCCTGGATCGCCCGCGTCTGGCAATCAGATGATGGTTTGCCGAACAACAATATCACCGGACTGGCGCAAACACCGGATGGTTATTTGTGGATTGCCACGCCGACGTCCCACCTGACGCGCTTTGACGGCGTGAAGTTCGACTTGATTCCGTCCCGGGAAGTCATGCGCGGATACGAGGGACACATCACAAGGGTGTTGGCAAGCCGCGACGGCAGTTTGTGGCTGGCGATGGACCATGGGCCGGTCGCCTGTTTGAAGGACGGGAAGGTGCGGGTTTTCTCCAACAACGTGCCGGACGCGGTTACCGAGACGATGGTGGAAGACGACGCGGGGGCAATCTGGGTGACTTATCATGGCGGGTTTGGCTACCGGATTGCAGACGGCAAAGGCGCATTGTTCCCGACTGACACGGCACCCGGCACGGTGGGGTTTGGTTCGCTCGCGGGCGACGGCAAGGGCCATCTGTGGTGCGCCAGCTCAACGCAACTGGGGATGCTGCGCGACGGGCATTTTTATGTGACGAACGCGCAACCCGGCGGCGTGCGCACGTGCGTGGCAAGCGCGCGGAGCGGCGGCCTTTGGGTCTGCTGGCGTTCCCAACTGGCAAAATTTGACGGCGAAAAGATGACCGTCGTGGGCGCCTACACGCCCCAAAACCCGGAGGCGGCCCCGACGGTGTTGTTGGAGGACCGCCAGGGCGGCGTGTGGGTGGGCACCTCCGACAGCGGCTTGTTCTACTTCAACGGCTCCAGCTTTGAAAGTGTTCACACTTCATATCCTGCAATCTCAAGTCTGCTGGAAGACGCCGAAGGCAACATCTGGGTTGGCACCAGCGGCGGCGGGTTGGATCGAATCCAACCCCGCACGGTGAGGCTGGAAGGAACGGAATCCGGCCTGCCGTTCGTAGCCCTGGAATCCATTTGCGAGGACGCCAAAGGCGCGCTTTGGGGCGTAACGCAGAATCATTTGCTCGTGACCCGGACCAACGGCCGGTGGAGCACGATTTCCACCAACGAAGGCTGGATTGGCGACGGCGACGCCAGTTGCGTGGCTGCGGATCGGACCGGGGCGATATGGATCGGCACAGTGAACGGCAAGCTGTATCGCTGGAGCGACGGGCAATGCACAACCTTTGGCGCGACCAACGGACTCATGAGCCGCCACATCATCCACGCCCTGCTGGTCAGCAGCACGGGCGACGTGTGGATGGGCTCGAGCCAGCCCGGGGCCTTGCAATGCCTGCGCGCGGGGCGGTTCATCCAGTTCGACCTGCCGCCGGACATCGGGACCATCCGAGCCATGTGCGAGGATGCTTCTGGAAACATCTGGGTCGGCACGACGAAACGGGCGTTGCTGCGGATCCAAGACGATAAAGTCAGCGACATGAGCACAAATTTTTCCGGCACCGCGATTTCCATCCGCACCTTATACGCCACGCCGGATGGAAGTCTGTGGATAGGTTACGCGGGTTCCGGCCTGGGCCGGTTAAAGAACGGCGTGCTCACGAGGGTGACGACGCAACAGGGGTTGTTTGACGACAACATTTCACAAATCAACGCCGACGGCCAGGGATGGCTTTGGATCGGCGCCGACCACGGGATTTTCAAAATCCGCGAGCAGGATTTTGACGATCTGGCCGCAGGCCGCGCGACCCAGTTGCATCAGGTTCATTACGGGGAAAGCGTCGGGCTGTCGAGTTTGCAGGCGAATTACGATTACACGCCGGGTTCGGTGCGCAGCCGCGACGGCCGCATCTGGATGCCGATGCTTTCGGCACTGGCCGTCGTCAATCCGAACCGGGTGATCGAAGAAGCCAAGGCGCCGACGGTGCTGGTGACGCAGGTGTTGGTTGATGACCGGACGGTGGCTTTATATGGCGGGGTGCTGCCCGTCGGGGCGGCGGCGGCCACGCAAGCGCCGCAAACGCGGCTGCGGATTCCGCCTGGACATTCGCACCTGGAATTTGATTTCACGGCGTTGAGTTTCCGCGCGCCGGAGAACATGGAGTTTCGCTATCAACTCAAAGGCTACGATAACAACTGGATTGACGCCGGCACGGAACGAAGCGCGAGTTATTCGCGGCTGCCCGTGGGCGACTACAGTTTTCAGGTGATAGCCTGCAACAGCGATGGCGTGTGGAACGAGAGCGGCGCGTCGTTTGCGTTCCGGGTGATGCCGTTCTTCTGGCAGACTTGGTGGTTTCGGCTCGTGAGCCTTGCGCTGTTCGCCGGCATCCTGCTGGTGACGGCGCGCATCATCATGGGCCGGCGGATGCGGCTGCATTTGCGGCAGGCGGCGCTCGACAAGGTGCGCATGGCCGAGATGGAAGAAATCGTCACCAGCCGGACGCATGACCTGCAACTGGCAAATGAAAAGCTCAAGGCCGAAATGGCGGAACGGGCGCAGACGGAGGAGGCGTTGCGCCAGTCCCAGAAGATGCAGGCTTTCGGCCAACTGGCGGCCGGCGTGGCGCATGACTTCAACAACATTCTGACGGTAATTCAAGGAAACCTGGCGTTGTTGCAAGCCGGGCTGCTTTCAAAAGAAGAACAACCTTCAGCCCTTGAGCAAACGATGGCCTCCGCCGAACGCGCCGCGAACCTGACGCGGCAATTGCTCACCTTCGGGCGGCGGCAGTTGATGCGGCACGTTGATCTGGACCTGAACAAGGTCGTGGCCGATGCAGCCAAGATGTTGAAACGCATGGTCGGCGAACAGATCACATTGGAGACCCGCTGCGCGCCGGACAGCGCCATGGTTCACGCGGATTCGGGAATGATGGAACAAGCGCTGATGAACCTGGCCATCAACTCGCGTGATGCCATGCCCAAGGGCGGACGGCTGGTGATCCAGACGATGGCGACCGTCGTCAGCGAAGACGAGGTGCGGTTCAAACCCAAGGCGCGGCCCGGCCAATTTATCCGCCTGAGCGTGAGCGATACCGGTTGCGGAATCGCCCCGAAAAATTTGCCCCATATCTTTGAACCGTTCTTCACCACCAAGGAGATTGGCAAAGGAACCGGTCTGGGCCTAGCCACCGTGTTTGGCATCATCGAACAGCACCAGGGCTGGATTGAGGTGCAAACCGAACAAAACAAGGGCACCACTTTTCATATGTTTCTGCCGCGGGTCATGCTCCGTTAGATTGCGCTGTCGGGCGATATTACGAATAGTCGGGAAACACCCCATATCCAAAGCTGGTTGACAGTTGCAAATTATTGCTGACATTCGGGGTCTAATTTTGAGCACGATGAACCAAAATGGATTCCGTTTTTGCCGAACCAGGAAAGAAATACCCAGCGAAATGGCCAGAATTGAACCTTTTTGCGGGATTATGCACTTCACAAAGGAAAGGCTAAAAACGGGCGGAATTTGACCGGCGCGCAGATTTTTACTTTTTGCGCTTGGCGGACTTCTTTGGCTTCGACGGTTTGATGAGCGAAATTTTCCGCATCATGTCGTCAAACCGCGACGGCTGTTTTGGGTGCTGCGTTTTCACGTTATTGATTTGCTTGTTTTAATTGAAACGTCAAAACAATGGCATCTTCAACATCTTGAGATGTCGCTGCGTGTTTTTTTGCTTCAATGGCTGTTTGCAAAATCTTTTGTTCCATTTCCGATTCCCAAGCATTTATTTGATTTGTGACTTGCTGCCGCCGGTCAACACTGAAATCCGTCGCTTCAAGACATTCTGCAATTTGTTGTGCCGTCCTTTTTTTCAAAAATTGAATGTCTCTGTCAACAATAGCCGAACTTTCTTGATGTGTTTGCATTTCATTGTCCAGCCAATCTGAATTTGTCATATCTGATTCGCTGTCCTCTTGAATGGCGACAATTACATCCTCGACCCGAAAATTCGTTTCGCTGCGTGGGTTCACGGCATCTTCATAATTTCTTTTGGCGATTTGGATTTGCTCCGCTTGATGGCGGTTAATCAAAACGATGGCCGCGCCGATTGCCAGAATAGCAATAATCAATACCGCCATGTTGCGGAGTGTTTTCACTTTACTTGACGGGAATTTACCACTTTTCTTTCCACATCAAAAGATCAAAGTCAAAATGACCCGAAATGTGGATTCGCAATAAAGGCTCGCCCCAAAAACCGAACTGGCAACTTGTGGAAAGTCGCCGGGCTTCTGGCGAAAAACACCCAAAACAGAAAGTCATCTGTCATTTGGGACGATTCAATAATTTGGACGACTTAATAAAGTTTTGGGAATTGCTGGCGAGGGATGCGAGAACGGCGCAGAGACATCATATATCAATAGCTCGGCGTGATTCAAAATATCACCTCTTAAAAAAATGCGCGCCGGGACTTTCCTTAAAGGAAATTAACGTGAAATTGAACAAGTTCCGCCAATGCGCCGAACGCTATAAATTTCACCTTCAATCAAAAAAACGTTTTGAAGAATTATTCAGGTTAAAACGGGAGCGGGATTTTCAAAAATTGGAAAAAAATAAATATCGCGCGGTATATCTGGCGCTCTGTGACTTGGCATTCCTGGTTTCAAAGACGCGGCGCGATTTAAGCGTGAAAGAATGGCCTGACTATATTCGAAAATCTTTCAAAGAAAAAATAAAAGAAATGTTCGATTTTTCCAATACCATTTAACATTGGGCACTACATTTTAATTTACTTGTTTCACCACATCTTAAATTGTCCATTGTTTTCAGTGTGTTTTCGATTTTTAGTTGGATGGGCACTACAGTCGGTTGACTTGGAATAGAAGGTTGAGGGGTTGAAAGCCCCGGGACTAACCGAAAAATTATTTAGCCAAGTCCGCTGATACCGCAAGGACAGCACCTATCCCCTAGGCTTTCAGGACTTGGCGCATTTTTTAACACCAATGTAAAACGAAATGGCAGTCTAAAATCGGAAGGGCGACTCTGGCGAGCCGCCCTTAAAACCGATGCGCTGGAAACCCAGCTACCGGCGTTGCTACAAACCCACGGTAGTCAACTTCCCCCGGCGCGTCAACAAAAAATTCTAAGATTCCGAAAGGCATTTTATGAAAGCGAAGTTGTATTGCGCCCTGCGGCCAAAAAATCCGGCGCTGATTCTGTTTCCCGTAAAACGGAAACATTGTCCGCCGGTAAATAAGCCGTCAATTCGCAGGGACATCGGGCGGTGTCCCTTGCGGCGATAATTCGCCGCCAACTGCCCCGCTGGAGAAATCCGGCGGGGCTATTTTCTTCAAACGCGCGGCCTCGCGGCGTTTCTGCATTAAGCGGGAATTGCAAATCGCGTCTGGCCGCTGGAGGAAATTGTCGCCCTTTCAGATTCTTGAAACAACACTTTGGCAAAATATGTTGGAGATTTGACAATATCGGTGTAGCCGCTTTGGTTGGATTTTTGAGACTATTTTTCTGTGGCGGAAATTATTGAATCCAAAAAGAAAGAGAGGAAGGCTGAACTGCCTCCCGTTGGCCAGAAAGTATTGGTTCAATGTGAAGGCTTCAGGGGTTTGGCCTATCGTGACATCAGGGGGGTCTGGAAAAGAGCGGTTGGCAACCAGACATTGCCAATGGTCATTGAGTTTTTTCCAATCTGATTAGCAGCTTTCTTTTTGGGGTGGAGAATCGGAGGGTCGAACGAAAGTTCAGCTCTCTTTTTTCATGTTCTCAAATCCAAACTACCACTACCTGAGCGAGGCTTTCCTTGCTGCCGCTGCTGGCAACGGTTAAAACTAGCCGCGTGAGTTCTGGAGCGCGTGAATCCTGGTGGCGTGAATGGCCGCTCGCCCTCGCCGTGGTCGCCCTGGCGGCGGCGTTGCTCGACCACGACTGGATGGCCAGCGCCCTGAACCAGCCGGTGTTGTTGGTCGCCTTGCTCGCGGGCATTTGCGGCGTTATTTTGGTGGCGGCCATCGCCATTGTCCGCCATGCGGATGAACTGGCGCACCGCCTGGGCGAGCCGGCGGGCACACTGCTCCTGACGCTGGCCATCACCGGTTTGGAGGTGACGATGGTGGCGTTCGTGATGTCCACGGGCGCGCCCAAGCCCACGCTGGCACGCGACACGATGTTTGCGGTGGTGATGCTGGTGTTGAACGGTTTCCTGGGGCTGGCCCTGTTGCTCGGTGGCCTGCGCCATCACGAGCAGCGCTACAATTTGCAGAGCGCGAACGCGTTTCTGGTGATGATCCTGCCGCTCACGGTGCTGGGCCTCATCCTGCCGGATTTCACGCAGTCCACGGTGGGGCCGACGCTCTCGAAATTTCAGATGGCGTTTCTCTCCATCATGTCGGTGGGCATCTACGGCGTTTTCCTGTTTGTGCAGAACCGGCGGCATCGCGGTTTTTTCATGATGCCGGAGGAGGCGGAGGAGGAAAAGGCCCCGGAACTGGCGCATTATCCCACAGCGTATTCGACGGTTTATCACGCGGTGATGCTGGGACTTTACGGGCTGCCGCTGGTGCTGCTGGCCAAGCAGATGGCCGCGCCGCTGGACGCCATCGTGTTCAAGCTCGGCGCTCCGCCCGCGCTGGGCGGGTTTGTGATGGCGCTGCTGGTGTTGACGCCGGAATCCATCGCGGCCATCCGCGCGGCGCTGGCCAACCATCTGCAGCGTTCGGTGAACGTGCTGCTCGGCTCGGTGCTGGCATCCATCGGGCTGACCATCCCACTGGTCATCACGGTGTCGCTCGTTACCGGCCGGACGTTGATATTGGGAGTTGACCCGGCGGGCATCGTGATGCTGGTGCTCACGCTGCTCACCAGCATTCTGACCTTTTCCCTGCCGCGCACCAACGTGCTGCTCGGCTGCGTCCACCTGTTGCTCTTCGGCGCGTATTTCATGCTGATGTTTGATTGAAGGGGAGTTACGCTCGTCCTCACCCCGGCTCTCTTGTAACTGCCTTTCCCTTGCGGGCTTTTATCTTTCGATAAAAAATCTTGGCAATTTTGAGTGAAGGGTATAAAACCCGGAAAGCAAGCGGGGCAGTTCCGAGACAAATATAAAGAGGCAATTGTTTTCCAATAAAACAACCACGGCGGTCTTATGATAACACCACAACTGATGTCGCTGGGGAAACGTCTCGTGCATCCGGCCAAGATGGCGGCGGCGGCGGCGCTGGCGTTGCTGGCGGCCAAAGTTGTGGGCTTGCCGGAAATATTTTGGGCGCCGATTGCCGCCTTGATTGTTGTGCAATCGGCCTACAACGCAATGATGGCCACTTCCTGGCTGCTCTTGCTGGGAACCGCTTTGGGTGCGGCTGCGGGTGCTTTGCTGGCGAAACAAATTGGACCGGGAATGATTGCTCTTGCGCTTGGCGTGTTTGGCGTCGGCCTATTGTCGGCAATTTTGCGGCTCGACCAGCGCGTGAACCATTTCGCCGCGATTGCGCTTCTGATCGTTATGCTGAGAGGGCCTGCCAACGAAGCCTGGGACAGAGCACTCCACCGATTCGAGGAGTTTGCGACGGGAATTGTCGTGGGGCTGCTCATCAGTGCGCTATGGCGTGAAGGAAAAACAAGCCCGGCTGAATCCGCCGTCAAAGGCACTCAACCCCAAAAACCAACAAACCCACAAAGGAAACAGGATAGCCATGAACAACAAAAAAGCAGCTGACGTGCCCGTTGACACCCTGATGGTGGCGGGCATGAAGAACATCCATAAAGAGTTGTTTCAATTACATCTGGGAACCAAAGGAAAAACAAAATGAATATCTCAGTTTTAGGTTTGGGAATCATCGGGAGCGCCTGGGCGAAAAATCTCATCGCCGACGGCCACACGGTGCGGTGCTGGAACCGGACTCCAAAGGATTTTCCCAACTTCACCCCGTCCATCCAGGAAGCCATGAACGAGGCGGAGGTCATTTTCATCATTGTGTATGACCCGCCGGCGGTGCAGTCCGTCCTCAATCAGATTCAATCCAGGCTCGGGCCGGGACAACTGGTGATCCAGTCGAGCACGATTTCCGCAAAATGGACGCAGCTCTTTGCCGGGGAAGTGCAGAAAACGGGCGCGTGGTTTCTGGAGGCCCCCTTCACGGGAAGCAAAACTGCGGCGGAACAGCGCCAGACGATTTATTATTTGGGCGGCGACCCGGAAACAGTTGAAAAGGCGCGCCCCATTCTCGAACCACTCTCGAGCGTCATCCTGCACATCGGGCCGCTGGGTTCGGCCTCCACGTTGAAGCTTGCCATGAATCTCAACATTGCCGGAATTGCCCAGACCCTGTGCGAAAGTCTCATGTTGTCCCGGAAGGCCGGAATTCCGGACGACATCTATTTCAGCGCCCTGACGCCCAATGTCGCACGTTCGGGTGTCTCCGATTTTAAAGGACCCAAATTGCGCCAGCACGATTACAGTGCGCAGTTTTCCCTCAAGAACATGGCGAAAGATCTCCGTCTGGCACTGGAAACCGCCGCGGAACTCTCGCTGCCACTCGAACAAACCGGGCATCTCAAAGGCATCTACGATCAGGGAATAGCCGCCGGCTGGTCGAATGATGATTTCATCGGACTCATGCGGCTTCTGGAGAAAAAAAAGGACAGCCATGAACAACAAAAAAGTAGCTGACGTGCTCGTTGACACACTGGTGGCGGCGGGCGTGAAAAACATCTATGGCCTGGCGGGAGATTCCCTCAACGGCATCACCGACTCCATCCGCACGCGCGACAACATCAAATGGATTCCATGCGGCACGAGGAAACCGCCGCGTTTGCGGCGGGAGCGGAAGCGCATCTCACCGGGCATCTCGCGGTTTGCGCCGGAAGCTGCGGGCCGGGCAATTTGCATTTGATCAACGGACTTTACGACTGCCATCGCAGCCGTGTCCCTGTCGTGGCGATTGCGGCGCATATTCCGAGCAATGAAATCGGCAGCAATTATTTTCAGGAGACGCGCCCGGAAAGCCTGTTCCGCGAGTGCAGCCATTATTGCGAATTAATTTCGCAGGCGGAGCAGATGCCGAGAGTTTTGGAGATTGCCATGCAAACGGCAATCTCGCGGCGCGGGGTTGCCGTCGTGGTGCTGCCTGGCAACATTGGGTTTAGCGAAGCGGTCCATCTGACCCCTCGGCTTAAATTTCCCGAACCGCAACCAACCGTTCGTCCATCGGACGAGGAAATCGTCCGCTTGTCCAGCCTGTTAAACCAATCACGAAAAGTGACCATCCTCGGCGGCGCCGGCTGCGCGGGCGCGCACAGCGAATTGGTAAAAGTCGCGGCTCTGTTGAAAGCGCCGATTGTTCACGCGCTGCGGGGAAAGGAATTCATCGAATATGACAATCCGTTCGACGTGGGTATGACCGGGCTGCTCGGATTTTCCTCCGGTTATCACGCCATGATGAACTGCGACACTTTGCTCATGTTGGGCACGGATTTTCCTTATCAACAATTCTATCCGGAGAAAGCCACCATCGTTCAGGTGGACATCCGGGGCGAACAAATTGGACGCCGGACGAAGGTGGATTTGGGTTTGGTGGGAGACGTGAAGGCAACACTTCAAGCGCTTCTTCCCGTTCTCAAAGAAAAGGCCGACCGTTCGCATCTGGACAAATCCATCGAACATTATCGAACGGCGCGGAAGGGGTTGGATGACTTGGCGACCGGTTCGCCCGGTGTCAAACCCATCCATCCGCAATATGTCGCCAAAGTGCTCGACGAAGTGGCGGCATCGGACACGATTTTTTCCTGCGACGTCGGCACGCCCGTCATTTGGGCCGCGCGCTATCTCAGGATGAATGGCAAGCGGCGGTTGCTTGGTTCATTTTCCCACGGTTCAATGGCGAATGCCTTGCCGCAGGCCATCGGCGCGCAAGTCTCACACCCGGATCGTCAAGTCGTCACCCTGTCGGGCGACGGTGGCATCGCCATGCTCCTGGGCGATTTACTGACACTGCGCCAGCTCCGTTTGCCGGTGAAGATTGTAGTTTTCAACAACGGCTCGTTCGGCTTCGTGGAACTGGAAATGAAAGCGGCAGGCATTCTGGATTTTGCCACCGACCTGCATAACCCTGATTTCGCGAAAATTGCGGAAGCCGCTGACGTGCTGGGTTTGAAGGCCGAAACGCCGGAGCAGGTGCGTCCCATGCTGGTCGAGGCGCTCACGCATGACGGCCCGGCGCTGGTGGAGGTCATTGTCAACCGCCAGGAGCTTTCGATGCCGCCCACGATTCAGGTGGACCAGATGATGGGCTTCAGCCTCTACATGATCAAGGCGGTGCTGGACGGACGCGGCACGGAAATTCTGGATTTGGCAAAAACCAATCTGTTCCGCAATTTGTAAACAAGAATAATTGCATGAAACACGCCATTTTAGGAGCGGGAGCAATCGGAGGCTTGGTCGGTACTGCACTGGCATCGGTTGGAGAGGACGTCACAGTAGTCGTTCGACCGGAGAAGCTGGCGGACTATCCCAAGAGCCTGGTGCTGGAACGTCCACAAGGCCCGATCCGGGCGCCGGCGAAAGCCGCCGCCGCGCTGACGGAGGCGGTTGACGTGCTGTGGATCGCGACCAAAACCTATCAACTGCAAACTGCGCTGGAGGCGGTGCATTCGTTGCCCGCCTGCGTTGTTCCATTGCTGAACGGAGTGGATCACGTGGAAATTCTCCGCGCGCGTTTTGGCCGTGATCGCGTGGTACCGGCAACCATCGCGGTTGAAGCGGAGAAAATTGCCCCCGGGCGATTTCTCCAGCGCTCCCCGGTCGTGCGCCTCAATCTGGCAGCCAGCGGAGAGCTGCTTCTGGGAGTCGTCGTCGGATGCCTGAGCGATCTTGGCTTCACCTGGCAGTTCGTTCCAAACGAGCAGACTCTGCTATGGAGCAAGCTCTGTTTTCTGGCGCCCTTCGCTCTGGTGACATCCGCATCCGGCATGAACAAGGGAGAGATTCTCGCGCACGCTGAGTGGAAACACAAACTGGCTTCTGCCATTGCCGAGGCCTGCGCCGTGGCGAGAGCAAGCGGCGCAGAAGTTGACCCGCCTCAGCCGCAGGCCATCTTCGACAACATGCCGCCTGATATGCGCAGTTCCATGCAGAAAGATCTTGCAGCCGGGCGCCAGTTCGAATTGGATGCCATTGCCGGTCCCATCGTGCGCGGCGGGGAACGTTACGGCATTGATGTCTCCACCACGGTCGGGTTGGTTGCTGCCATTCGGGCTGAAGATTGCGCCTTGAAATCCGAGAAGTTCAGCCCCAATCTCTCCTGAACGGCGGCCATAAAACATTCAACCAATAGTCACCATTGAAAGGACAAAACCAATGAAAAAAACCACCCCTGTAAGCAAAGAAGAACCCACCCTGTATGAAACGATGAACGATCTGCCCAAACCGGCCCGGATCGCGCTGAACCAGTTGATGAACCAGCGCCTGGCCGACGCGGTTGATTTGCAATCGCAGGTCAAGCAGGCGCATTGGAATGTGAAGGGGCCGAGCTTCATCGCTCTCCACGAACTTTTTGACGAGGTGGACGAGGCAGTGGAGTCCTATGTGGACCTGATTGCCGAACGCATCGTGCAACTGGGCGGCATTGCCGAAGGCACGGTGCGGGTGGCCGCGTCGCGCACGCGACTCCCGGAATATCCTCTCGATATCGCGGACGGCGCGGCTCATGTCGAGGCGCTGGCCCGCGCACTTTCCACCTTCGGACAAACTGCCCGCGCCACGATTGATGAGACGGGCGCTTTGGACGACGCTGATACCGCCGACATCTTCACCGAGATTTCCCGTGGGATAGACAAATGGCTGTGGTTTGTTGAAGCCCATTCCCAAGCAATGAAATAAAGACGCACACCGCCAGAAACTTTCGATGCCGCCCACAATTCAGGTGGATCAGATGATGGGCTTCAGCCTCTACATGATCAAGGCGGGGCTGGACGGACGCAGCCTGAATAAAAATTTGGACGCCGTTCGCGAGCATTCGCTTTATGCGAAGGAGATAACTCCGTTATTTAATTACCACGCACGTTGGTATTGGACGGGAATGGCCAGCGCTTCTTTCCGCTTCAAAACATTGGCCGCGCGCAACGGCCAATATGGGTCGCGCAAATATTCGCGCGCCAGCAAAACAATGTCCGCGCGCCCGTTGCGGATGATTTCCTCGGCGTGAGTCGGCTCGGTGATTTGGCCCACCGCTGCCGTCGCGATGTTTGCCTCGCGCCGGATGCGTTCGGCGAACGGCACTTGATAACCCGCGCCCACAAGGATTTTAGCGTGCGGCACGGTCCCGCCGGAACTGCAATCAATCAAATCCACGCCTTCCGTTTTCAATTGTTTCGCCAGCGCGATGCTGTCCTCGATTTCCCAGCCGCCGGGCATCCAGTCAATCGTCGAGAGCCGCACAGCGAGCGGAAATTTATCCGGCCAGACGGCGCGGACGGCGCGCGTGGTTTCCAAAAGAAAGCGGCAGCGGTTTTCAAAACTGCCGCCGTATTTGTCCGCGCGCCGGTTGGTGAGCGGCGAAAGAAATTCGTGGCTCAAATAACCGTGCGCGGAATGGATTTCCAGCCATTCAACGCCCGCCGTGAACGCGCGTGTGGCGGCGGCGACGAAATCGTTCTGCACTTTGCGGATGTCGGCCTCGGTCATTTCGCGTGGAACCTTGTTCAAGTCGCCGCCAAAGGGCAGGGGACTGGGCGCGACGGTTTGCCAACCGCCCTGCTCATCCGGCAAATGCGCGCCGCCTTCCCACGGTCGGGCGGCGGAGGCTTTGCGGCCCGCGTGCGCGAGCTGCATTCCCGGCACGGCGCCATGTAGCTTGATGAAACGATTGATGCGCGCCATCGGTTCGATGTGTTTGTCCGCCCAGATGCCGGCGTCTCCGGGTGTGATGCGGCCTTCCGGCGAAACGGCCGTGGCCTCGGCGATGACGAGTCCCGCGCCGCCGACCGCGCGCGAGCCGAGATGCACCAGATGCCAGTCCGTCGCCACGCCGTCCTCCGACGAATACTCACACATGGGTGAGACGCCGATGCGATTTCGCAGTGTCACGGATTTGATGGTCAGCGGTTGAAAAAGATGCGGTTGATTGTTTTCGCTCATAGCCAATGATTATAGCAGCAGAGCGATTGCCTGGCTATGGTGGCGCTGCTCATGAATGAAATGTTTTGCAGGAGTCGGGATCAGAAAACTCCGACTAAAAATCCGCAACAAAATTTCAAACTGGACGCCCGGCGCGCAATCAAGCAGCTTTTGAAACCCGCATGAAAACTTTCCGAAACCCGCTGCCGTTATTTTCCGCCGCCATTTTGCTGGCCGCTGTGCCGGCGCGCGCGGCAGAAACCAACGCTTCACCGTTCACGATGATCGGCTGGCAGTTGCACGATTACAACATGCCGAAGCTCGAAGAGGCGGTGAATCGCGCGCCGGATTACGGCGTGAACTTTTTCATTTTCTCGCATGAATTTTTTCGCTCAGTCGAGGGCTTTCTCGCGTCCACCGACGACGCGAACCCAACGAACCCGCCGGCATGGGTCAACGATTTGCAAACGGGAGAATATTTCCACATCATTCCGCACTGGCAATCAGACTTGCGACGCATCGGCAATTTGGCGACGGCGAAGGGCATTCCGTATTATTTGTGGGTCCATGAATTTGACGACGTGCCGAAACAATTTCTCAAGGAGAACACGACGCCGGGCGTGGTTGATCCCGGCTTCACCACCGCGCCCAAGCGCACGATGCGCGTGGACATGGACAACCCGGAGCTTTACACGTATCTGGATCGGCGTTATGAGCGGTTGCTGGCGGCGGTGCCGAATTGCGCGGGCTTTGTCCTGACGTTGCACGAGAGCGACTACAAGTTGTTCAGCGACGGCGATGTCATTTCCACGGACGATGTACCGACGCGCATCCGCAAGGTGACGATGGTGATTTACAACGTGCTCAAGCAGCACCACAAGCAACTCATCCTGCGCAACTTTTTCTACGAGCCGTGGGAAATGAACGACTTCAAGAAGGCGCTCGATGGTCTGCCGGACGACATCATTGTGATGAGCAAGGACACGACGCACGAGTTCGATCCGTTTTATCCGTGGGACCCGCTGCACGGCGAGACCGGCAAGAAACGGCAAATCATGGAAATGGATTTGGGTGTGGAGAAGGCGTTGAGTTCGCAGGGCGCCTATGCGCAGACGGATTACATCCGGCGCGATGTGTTGCGCGCGCAGGACAAGGGGCTGGTCGGCGCGGTGGGCCGCGCGCGGCTGACGTGGGACGAGCCGTTTGAAGATACGCACGAAGTGAATTTGTATGCGTTCGCGCGGTTCATGCAGAATCCCGGCCTGTCAGTAGACACCGTGCTGGACGATTGGGCGGCGAAAC
>DATJSQ010000276.1:0-7124 GCA_035503995.1 Verrucomicrobiia bacterium
AAAGCTGGCCGAATTGAACGAGCACATGGAAAAGGTCATCCAGATGTATTTGCGCAACGAATACGCGACCATCGCCGATTACAACGCGCAGGCCGGCAGCATCGCCGAAAAATATCATTTCCTGGTCATCGCCTCCTTTCCCGTGAATTTCACCGACACCGCCGCCAGGCGGTTGCGCAACATCGCCGCCAACGGCGCGCGGTGCGGGGTTTACCTCCTTGTCCATTGGGACCAGCGCAATGCGCCGCCAAACGATTTTGTTCCGGATGAGATGCGGAAAAATTCGGCACGCTTCATCCGCGTCGAGAAGAACTTTCAACCGGCCAACTGGCACGAGCACGGCGCGCAAATCCTCCTCGATTCCCCTCCGCCGCCGGAATTCGCCACTAAATTTTTGCATGATGTCGGCGAGAGCAGCAAAAATTCCACGCGGGTCGAAGTCCCCTTCGAACAAGTCGCGCCCGCCAACGGCAGGATTTGGAGCCAGGAAACCACCGAGGAACTGCGCGTGCCGATTGGCCGCTCGGGGGCGACGAAATTCCAGTATCTTGAGATCGGCAAAGGCACGCGGCAACACGCCCTCATCGCCGGCAAAACCGGCTCGGGCAAATCCACCCTGTTCCATATCATCATCACCAACCTGGCCTTGTGGTGCAGTCCGGACCAGGTCGAGTTTTATCTCGTGGACTTCAAAAAGGGCGTCGAGTTCAAATGCTACGCCACCCGCAGATTGCCCCATGCAAAAGTCGTGGCGATCGAAAGTGACCGCGCCTTTGGATTGAGCGTGTTGCAGCGCGTGGATGATGAATTGCGCCGCCGCGGCGATTTGTTCCGGCAACTCGGCGCGCAGGACCTGGCCGGTTACAAACGCGCCGGCGGCAGGGAAGCCATGCCGCGCTGCCTCCTGATGATTGACGAGTTCCAGGAATTTTTCACCGAGGAAGACCGTGTCTCGCAAGGCGCGGCCGTGCTGCTCGACCGCATCGTGCGCCAGGGCCGCGCCTTCGGAATCCACGTGCTGCTCGGCTCGCAAACCCTCGGCGGCGCCTACACCCTGGCCCGCGCCACCATTGGCCAGATGGTCATCCGCATCGCCCTCCAATGCAACGAGGCCGACGCCTATCTCATCATGGACCAGGACAATCCCGCGCCGCGATTGCTCTCCCGCCCCGGTGAAGGCATTTATAACGACGCGTCAGGCGCGTTGGAAGGCAACAGTCCCTTTCAAGCCGTCTGGTTGGCGGAAGATGTCCGCGACCAGTATCTCGCCACCGTGCGCCAGCGCGCTGACGACAGAAAATTCCCCGGGCCTTTTGTGTTCGAGGGCAGCGCTCCCGCCGATGTGCGGGAGAATCTGCTTTTGCGCGCGCTCCTGGAAACTCCCCCGGCAAAGGCGCCCGTGCAGGCGCGTGTCTGGCTGGGCGCGCCCAATTCCATCAAAGGGCCTACCGAAGCGGTCTTCCAACGGCAGAGCGGCAGTAATTTGTTGATTGTGGGCCAAAGCGAGGAGCGGTCATTGACGATTCTCGCCGTCGCGCTGGTCTCGCTCGCCACGCAGTTTTCAAAAAGCGCGAAATTTTATCTGTTTGACGCGACTCCGCGGGGATTTTCCGAGCGCGAATTCCTCGAACGCATCAGCCAGGCAATTCCCGCCGGCGTCATCCATGTCAACAACGCCAATCTCGCTGAGATGATGGCCGGATTGGCTGGCGAATTGAAAAGCCGCGCCGATGGTTCGTCGGGGCCTGAAATCTTTCTGCTCATCAACGGGTTGCAAAATTTTAAAAAGCTGCGGCAGGAGGATGAATTCAGCTTTTCCTCCGGCGAATCCGGCGCCCCGAACCCCGCGGCCATTTTGCAAAGCCTCATCAGCGACGGCCCCGCCCACGGCATCCATGTCACCGCCACGTGCGACACTTACAACAACGCGAACCGTTACCTGGGACGCAAGACCTTGGCGGAATTTGAGATGCGAGTGCTCTTCCAGATGAACGCGAGCGACTCGGCGAGCCTGATTGATTCGCCGGACGCCGGTTCGCTCGGCATGCATCGCGCCCTTTATTACAACGACCGCGAAGGCTATACCGAAATCTTCCGCCCGTATGCGCGACCGGGGAATGATTGGATCGAGGAAATTCAGAAGTCGCGCTAAAACCATGTTTTCAAAAACCGCCCTCTTTTTGTTCGCCGGATTTTTCTGCCTGGGCAACGCAATGGCCGATGATCTGGTTTTGTGGTATCAACAGCCCGCGAAGGACCCCATCACCGAGGGACTGCCCCTGGGCAACGGGCGGATGGGTGGATTGATCCTGGGCGGCCCGGAAACCGAGCGCATCGTCCTGGATGAAAACAGTTTGTGGACGGGCGATGAAAATCCATCGGGCAACTACGACACTATGGGGGCTTATCAATATCTCGGCGACCTCTTCATCCATCTTCAGGGGCAGAACAACGTTTCCAACTATCAACGCGATTTGGACATTTCCGATTCGCTGGCGCACGTTCGTTATACCGCCAATGGAATAAAATTCGCGCGCGAATTTTTTTGCAGCCATCCCGCCGGGGTCATGGTCGCCCGCTTTTCCGCCAATAAACCCGGCAGCTATTCCGGCAGCATCGAATTGAAGGATTCACATGGCGCGGAGACGATTGCTTCGGCGAATGAACTGGCGTGTGCCGGGAGCCTGACGAACGGTCTGAAGTATGAATGCCGCATGATGATTTTGCCCGAAGGCGGATCGGTGGCCGCGAATGGCTCGTCCCTGAATATCAAAAGTTGCGACGGGTTCACCTTGCTGGTGGCGGCAGGAACGGATTATGCCATGGACCCTGCGGCGCATTTCCGCGGCGGCGATCCTCACACGAGACTGGCGGCGACTTTGCAGACGGCCTCGCAAAAAGGTTATTACCAATTGAGATTGGAACACGTATGGGATTTTCAATCGCTGTTCAACCGCGTGGCGGTGAATTTCGGGCGGTCCTCGGCGGCACAGAGGGCGATGCCGACCGATCGGCGCAAAATCGCGGCGGGTATTGCCGTGGACCCGGAACTCGAGGCGTTGTTGTTCCAATATGGCCGTTACCTGATGATCTCCTGTTCGCGTCCCGGAGGTTTGCCCGCCAATTTGCAGGGGCTATGGAACGATTCCAATAAGCCGCCGTGGAATTCCGATTATCACGCAAATATCAATGTCGAGATGAATTACTGGCCGGCGGAGGTCGCGAATCTTTCCCAATGCCAGTTGCCATTTTTTGATCTGGTGGACAGCCAGCTTCCCGCCTGGCGCCGGGCAACCGACCAATCGCCGGAATGGAGGACCACTTCCAATCAAATGCCCACGCGCGGTTTTGCCATCCGCACCTCGCACAACATCTACGGCGGGATGGGATGGAAATGGGACAAAACGGCGAATGCGTGGTATTGCCAGCACTTCTGGGAGCACTTCGCCTTTACGCGTGACACCAACTTTTTGCGCACGATGGCGTATCCGATAATGAAGGAGACGTGCGAATTCTGGCAGGACCATTTGAAGACGCTGCCGGACGGCCAACTCGTCGTGCCGAACGGATGGTCCCCCGAGCACGGCCCCGTCCAGGACGGCGTCAGCTACAATCAGGAAATCGTCTGGGACCTGTTTGACAATTACGTTCACGCCTGCGACGTGCTGGGCGTGGACAGGGATTATCGCGATACCGTCGCCGCCATGCGCGACCACTTGGCGGTGCCCGGGATCGGCAGTTGGGGGCAATTGCTCGAATGGATGCACGAATTGCACGACCCGGCGCATCCGGAGTTGGATACCCCCAATGATCATCATCGGCATACCTCCCATCTGTTTGCCGTCTTCCCGGGCCACCAAATCAGCGTGGACCGCACTCCGGCGCTCGCGAAGGCGGCGAAGGTCTCGCTCGACGCGCGCGGCATCACCGGTGACGTGCGCGAATGGTCGCTGGCCTGGCGGGCCGCCCTTTACGCGCGGCTGCGCGACCCCGAAGACGCCCATCGAATGGTGCAGGACATGTTTGCCGTGCGCGACCCCGCCGCGGGCCAGTATTTCACCTGCCCGAATCTTTTTGGATTTCATCCGCCCATGCAAATTGACGGCAACTTTGGCATTACCGCCGCCATCTGTGAAATGCTGCTGCAAAGCCAGGACGGCGAATTGGATTTGCTGCCGGCCCTTCCCGCGCAATGGGCGGACGGTTCCGTGAAAGGATTGCGCGCGCGCGGCGGATTTACCGTGGACGAAGTATGGAGAAAGGGAAAATTGGTTTCTGCGACCATCCGCAGCGGCTTCGGCGGCGCGGTGCCGGTTCGTTATGACGGCGTGGCGAAAGTGCTTGAATTCAAGCCCGGCAAAGCGATAAAGCTGGATGGAAAGCTTGATTAGACGGAAGGATTTTCCGGCAACATGGCGCACATCCACGAAAAAATTGATTTCACCGTCGCGATCTTTGTCGTCCACGACGAAAAAATTCTGCTGATCCATCACCGCAAGCTGGATCAATGGCTGCCATTGGGCGGGCATATCGAATTGGACGAAGATCCCGAACAGGCGGCGCTGCGCGAAGCACGGGAGGAATGCGGTTTTGACGTGGAACTTCTCGGCGAACGCCCGCCCACCACTTCGCCGGGGACCCGGGCACTCATCGCGCCGCGTTTCCTGGACATCCATCGCATCTCTGAAACCCACGAGCATATCGGCATGATTTATTGGGCGCGCCCAAAAGATTCCGCTTTGGCGAAATGCGCCGCCGCCGAGCATTATGACATCCGCTGGTGTTCAGCCGGGGATTTGGAAATGCTGCGGCCGCCGATGTCCGCCGCGGTCAAATGGTATTCCCGCAAGGCCATCGAAGAAATTTCGGTCTGGAAATGACCCCGCGCAAAATAATCAGATTATGCTGTTTCACGATCGAGGGAGTGAATTCCTTCGCGACGGTGCTTTTTTTCAATTACCTGTATTTTTTGATGCAGCATCAGTTTGGCTTCGGCGACAGGCGTAATTTTGCGCTCGCCGCCTTTCTGGGGGCGGGTTACACCGTGGCGGCCTGGCAGGGTGGAAAATTCGCGCAACGGCACGGTTATTTTTTGGCGTTGAAAATCGGCTTTTCTCTCATGGCGGCGGGACTGGCCGCCGCATTTCTTTTTGATGACGCGCCCGGCAAGATCGCCGCCGCAGGGTGTGTCACGCTTGGCATGTGCTTCGTCTGGCCGACCCTCGAAGCCCTTGTCAGCGATGGCGAATCGGCGGGGCAATTGCCGCGCGCCGTCGGCATTTACAATGTGGTTTGGGCCGTCACCAACGCCGCTTCTTATTTTATCGGCGGAACACTCATCGAGACATTCGGATACAAAATTATTTTCATCCTGCCGCTCGCGCTGGTCGTCGGCCAATTGGCGCTGGTGTTCTGGCTGCAACGACAGGCCACCGAGATGGCGCGCGAAGCGGTCAATTCCCTCACGGGGCCGTCCGCGCCGCCGCCTGAACCTCATCGCCCCGCGTCGCCGCGCGCCCGTGCGTTTTTGCGGATGGCCTGGCTGGCCAATCCCTTCGCTTATATCGCCATCAACACCCTCATCGCCGCCATGCCCGGCATCGCGGCTAAATTCCATCTGTCGCCCATGTCCGTGGGTTTCATCTGCACCCTGTGGTGCTTTGTCCGGGTCGGCGCCTTCGCGGCCCTGTGGCACTGGACCAATTGGCATTACCGCTTCGGCTGGTTGGTCGCCGCGTTTGCCGCCCTCATTGTCTCCTTTGCCGCCATTCTTCTCTCGCCAAGCCTGCTCGTCCTTATCGTCGCCCAAATCTTTTTCGGCGTCGCCATCGGCCTGATTTACTATTCCTCCCTGTTTTATTCGATGGATGCCGGCGACGCCAAGGGCGAGCACGGTGGAATTCATGAAGCGGCGGTTGGAGTTGGCAACTGCCTCGGGCCGGCGGTCGGCGCCCTCTCGTTGCAATTCCTGCCGGGTTTCCCCAATAGCGGCGCCATCGCCGTGACCGCGCTCCTTCTGTGCGGGTTGGGTGGCTTGTGGACAATGGGAAGACGGCGAAACGAATTCAACGCCGGGACCAGGTCGGGCGCTTGATTTTGAAATGGCTGATTTGACAAAAGACCCTAATCCATGTGACTTTGCGCCTTTATCTCTTCGCATAATTCCGTTAAAAAGAAACGATGCAAGCCGAACGGAAGACTTTGGATGATCGGGGAAAGATGAGCGAGTTGGAGCGGATCCGCCACTCCTGCGCCCACGTCATGGCCACCGCCATTTTGCGGCTGTGGCCGGATGCCCAGTTTGCCGCCGGCCCGCCGGTCGAAAACGGATTTTATTATGACGTGGACTTGAAGCACCGCATCTCGCCCGAGGATTTCGAAAAAATCGAGGCCGAGATGAAGAAGGAAATCAAGGCCAACCATCCGTTCGAGAAAATTGTCGTCACCCGCGAGCAGGCGGTCAAGGATTCCGAAAGCGGCCGCCTCGGCGGCTTGGCCGAGCGTCCGGGCAATCCCAGCAAATTCAAGCTCGGCAACCTCGAAGCGATTCCCGAAGGCGAACCGATTTCGTATTACCAGAACGGCGATTTCATTGACCTGTGCGCCGGGCCGCACGTGATGCGCACCGGGAACATCGGCGCGTTCAAGCTCACCAGCGTCGCCAGCGCGTATTACAAAGGCGACGAGCGCAATCCCCAACTCCAACGCATCTACGGCACCGCCTTCAAGAACAAGACGCAGTTGGACGAGTATTTCAAGATGCTCGAAGAGGCCAAACGCCGCGACCATCGCAAGATCGGCGCGGAAATGGGGTTGTTCGCGATTGACGCCGAATACGTCGGGCCTGGCCTGCCGCTCTGGTTGCCGAAGGGAACGGCGATCGTGGAAGAACTGGAAAAATTGGCCAAGGAAACGGAATTCGCCGCCGGTTATGTGCGCGTGAAAACGCCGCACATCGCGCGGGAGAAAATGTACTTAACGAGCGGGCATTTGCCGATTCTTTATGCGGAGTCAATGTTTCCCCCGATGGAACTGAAGGAAAAAGGAGCGGCGCCCGATTCCGAGGTCGAAAAATATTTCCTCAAAGCCATGAACTGCCCGCATCATCATCGCATTTTTGCGGC
>DATJSQ010000277.1:0-15349 GCA_035503995.1 Verrucomicrobiia bacterium
CCTGCCCAAAGTTTGCCGGCGCTTTCGCCGGCCTTTCCCGGCCATCTTCCTCCTCATCGCGGTCATGGCCCTTGTCGGCGGAGTCATTTATCCGCCGAACAACTACGATGGCCTGACGTACCGCCTGCCGCGGATGTTAAATTGGCTGGCGGCGAACCATTGGATTTGGATATCAACGGTCAATCAGCGCATGAATTATTCCACCCCGGCATGGGACTGGATGGCCATGCCGTTGCTGGCGCTGTTGCATTCGGACCGGTGCCTGTTTCTGATCAATGCCATCGGATTTTTTTTGATGCCAGGACTGTTGTTTTCCATTTTTCGGCGGCTGGGGGTCGCGCGAAGGGTTGCCTGGACTTGGATGTGGATTTTTCCGCTGGCTTACGGCTATGCCATGCAGGCCGGAGGCATCGAGAACGACTTGACCGGGACCGTCTTCGCCCTGGCGGCGATTTTTTTTGGCCTGCGCACGCGGCAAACGCAAAAGGTCCAGGATGTTTGGCTGGCGGGCCTCGCCGCCGCGCTGATGACCGATGCCAAGCTTTCGGATTTGCCGCTGCTGCTGCCCTGCCTGATTGCGGTTTGGCCGGCATTGAATCGTTTGCGCGAGCGCTGGCTCGCCGGCATCGCCGTCGCCGCGGTCGCATTGACGATTTCAGCGGCGCCGATTATTATCCTGAACCAGAAGCATACCGGTTCCTGGACGGGGGACCCGAATAATTCCAGTGAGATCGGCATTAAAAGCCCGGCCGCGGCGCTCCTCGGCAACAGCCTTTTGCTCCTGCAACAATCCTTCATGCCGCCGGTGCTGCCAGCGGCGCATAGTATAAGCGACGTTCTCAACGAAAAAATGCCCGCGTCCATGCAACGAATGTTGAAGGACAAATTTCCCAGATATTATCTTGCCCGCCTCAACGAGCTGCCCCAGGAAGAAGCGTCCGGCCTTGGAATTGGCGTTACCGTGCTCCTGCTGGCAAGCGCCGCCGCTTGCGCCCTCAGGCGGAGATACCCGTCGGACCATCGGGTTTCGCTGCGCCGATCGTGTCCGGAATTGCTCGTCCCATTTGCCGGATGGATCGCCGTGCTCGTTTACATGCTTAAAATGGGTTCGGAAGCGACCGCCCGGTTGATGCTGCCGTATTATCCCCTGGCGATCGTCCCCATCTTATGGATGCCTGGGCAGGAGCGCCTGGCGCGTTGTTGTGCCTGGAAAATCTTCGCCGCCCTCGCGGCCCTCTGCGTCCTGCCGGCCATCATCCTTTCGCCGTCGCGTCCGTTGTTTCCAGTTCAGACAATTACCGGAAGCCTGGCGCGACAACACCCTGAGAGCGCCGGAATTCAACGATTTGCCGTTGTCTATTCCACCTACGCCCGCCGAAATGACGTCCTGGCCCCGCTACGCGCCGCCATCCCGTCCGATGTCACGGAAATCGGATTTGTGGCCGGATCCAATGACACTGATTACTCGCTCTGGCGGCCATTTGGGCAACGGAAGGTCGTCGAATTGCGGAGCACGGACGGCAAGACCGTCGAAGTTCCGGATGACATCCATTGGATTGTCATCAAAAGGGATTTATGGCCTGAATACAGCAATGTCCCTCTCCAAAAATGGGTGGCAGATCATCATGGCCAAATTGTCCTGTCTGTCCCGCTGGTCGTTCTGGTCGGATGGGGGCCGCAAACGTGGTGCCTGGTGCAATTGGACGCCCAACCAAAAGCCGCATCTCGCTAATCACTGCCTGTGGCGGCAGCCATCCTGGCTGCCGTAGCGCCGGAGCATCTTGCCCGGCGGATTCAAACCAAACGCATTAAGCTGAGCCTGGCGCTGGTTACCGTTGAAATTACATCAGTCCCAGTTGGAGTTTGGCGGCTTCCGTCATCATGCCTTGGTTCCAGGGCGGGTCCCACACAAGTTCGATGTTCGCTTCGTCAATCGCCTCGAGCGACAGCAGTTTGTTTTGCACGTCCTGCGCCAGGACCGGACCCATCCCGCAACCGGGCGCGGTCAGGGTCATTTTTACGTCGGCTTTGAAACTGTTTTCACCGGCGGGCGCGAGATGGCAATCGTAAATCAGCCCCAGGTCAACGATGTTCACCGGGATTTCCGGGTCGTAACAGGTCTTGAGCGCGTCCCAGATTTCCTTCTCCAATTGCTCCTGCGAGATGGGTCCCGAAATGGCCGTGGCCGGCGCGGATTTGAATTCCAGACCCAGCGCGTCGGCGTCCTTGCCGTCAATGCGGAACATGTTGCCGTTCACGATCACGGTGAAGGCGCCGCCGAGGGATTGGGTCACGTAAGCCTGGCCGCCCTTTTGCAGCGTGACCTTGGTGCCGACGGGAACCACCGAGGCTTCGACGTCCCGCGTTAAAATTTTTGCTTCGTTGGGATTCATGCGCTCAATGTAATTGCCTGAGTATCATCGTCGCAAATGGACGAAAAAGCAACCATCTGAAAGGCGGCCAGCAGAAACAACCGAGGCAGAGTAAAGACAGAAACTGTTTGCTTCGTCTCGTGCAACGAAAAAGGTTTCCGGGGTCAGTTTTGTTCGGACTCCGTTGTCACGGGTTGGTTGTCTCCTTTTAGGGCTGCCATCACGGCGTGCCAGGAGAGGATGGCGCATTTCACTCGCGCGGGATATTTATGGACGCCGGCAAATACGGCGAGCTTGCCCACATCACCGGCGATTTTCCCGGTCATGACCATGTCGTGGACGCGGGTGAACATTTGTTCCACGTCGGATTTCGATTTGTCTTTGGCAAATTCGGTGAGCAAGGACGCCGATGCCTTGGAGATGCAGCAGCCGGAGCCGACAAAGCTGATGTCCTTGATTTTGTCGCCTTCGAGGGCCAGGAAGAGCTTCAATTGGTCGCCGCATAAGGGGTTGTGGCCCTGGGCGGAGCAGGTGGCCTGCGGCATTTCATGGAAATTCCGCGGGCGCTTGCAGTGGTCAAGGATGACCTGCTGGTAAAGGTCGTTGATATCGTCGAACATGGGAGTCAAAATCAGTTGCTTTGCGACAACGACGTGGCTTCGAGGCGGTCCCAGACGATTTTGTCCAGTTCCTCGCGCAGCGGAGCGCATTTAACGCGCTCGACGATTTCGCCGGCAAAGGCGTGAATGAGCATCCGGCGCGCGGTTTTCTCAGGAATGCCGCGGGCGCGCAGATAAAAAATGCTTTCGTCGTTCAATTGCCCGATGGTCGCGCCGTGCGTGCATTTCACGTCATCGGCGTAAATTTCCAGTTGCGGCTTGGTGTCGGCAGTGGCGTCATTGGACAGCAGGAGATTCTTGTTGGTCTGCTTGGCGTCGGTTTTTTGCGCGAAGGGATGAACATAAATGCGTCCATGAAAGACCCCCTTGGATTTGCCGTCCAGGATGCCGTTGAAATATTCGTGACTGGCGCAATGGGGTTGGGCGTGTTCGACGATCATGTGGTGATCGGCCAATTGCTCGTCCCGGGTCAGATAAAGTCCGTTCAAGATGCATTCGAGGCCTTCGCCGGCGAGTTTGGCGCGAATGTTATTGCGGGACAGTTTTGCGCCGATGGCGAAGGAGTGGGCGGTGACACTGCTGGACCGGCCAAATTCGCCCGCGATGGCGGCGATATGGAAGGCATTCACGGCTTCGTCCTGCAGTTTCAAGAATTCCAGCGCCGCATGGTCGCCGGCGACGATTTCGGTGACGGCGTTGGTGAAATAAGCCGCGCTGCCGGCGTTCAGATAGCTTTCGATCACCGTCGCCCGGCTGTTGGGGCCGGCGATGATGAGATTGCGGGGTTGGATGGTTTCGCCCGTCTGGCTGGCGGCGGAAATGTAGATCAACTGCAACGGTTCGGCCATCTCGATGCCCGGCGGGACAAAGATGAAAGCGCCGTCGGCGAAGAATGCCTGATTCAGCGCCGCGAACGCGTCGTTCGCGGCCGGCATGTATTTGCCAAAATGCTTTTCGATGAGCGCGGAATCCTTTGACAGCGCGGCCGAGAGGCTCTCGATTCGCAGCCCGCCCGGAAGGGATTCGAGCGAAGACAATTTTGCCGAGAAAAATCCGTTCACGAAGACAAGGCGGTTGCCGGGCAATTTGGCGAACGCGGCGGCGTCAAGGACTTTGCGTTCGGCGCCGTTGGCGGCGATTTGCGGGGCCGGCTGAAAGGGCAATTTCCCGATTGGCACGACATTGGTAAAGCGCCAATCTTCGTGATGCTGGGTGGGGAAACCGAGTTCGGCAAAGGTGGCGATGCCGGCCTGGCGCAATTGCCGCAGCCAATCCGGTTGGGCCGATTTCGGGCCGCCGAATTGCTTGAAAATTGGATCAATGGCGTCTGCTAAATGGTTTCGCGTCATAACGTGCTGTCATCTTCCGTCGAATGGATAGTTTTCCATGCGAAGGGACGGGGAGCAAATGAAAAAGAATGATTTTGCGTTGGCGGATGGGGCTGGCATTTTATCCGGCCTGATGGTTACGCAAGACACAGTATTAGACGCGTTGAAGACGGTGAAATATCCGGGCTATTCGCGCGACATCGTCTCCTTTGGGCTGGTGAAGGAAATTTCCATCACCAACGGCGTCGTCAGGATTACGATGCAATTGACCTCGTCGAATCCGGAGGCGGCCCGGCAAATCAAGGCGGAAGCGGAACGGGTGTTGAATCATTTGGAGGGCGTCAAGGGCGCGCAAGTGGAAATGAGCCTGCCCGCCGGGGGGGCCGGGCCACAGAATCCATTTGCGAATCAAACCAAAGTGGCGGGTGTCAAGCGGGTCATTGCCATAGCCAGCGGCAAGGGCGGGGTGGGCAAATCCACATGCTCGGCGAATCTCGCCTGCGCGTTTCGGCATCTGGGCCGGAAGGTGGGGCTGCTTGATTGCGATATTTACGGTCCAAGCATTCCGCTGATGATGGGGGTCCGCGAAAAGCCGGCGGTAAGCGTCAGCGAGCAACTGGTCCCGCCACTGGCACACGGCGTGAAAGTGATGAGCATTGGATTGCTGCTCACCGATGATCAGCCGGTGATTTGGCGCGGGCCGATGATTGCCAAGACGATCCAACAGTTTCTGCTGGCGGTGGAATGGGGTGATTTGGATTTTCTATTGGTGGACCTGCCGCCGGGGACCGGCGATGCGCAATTGTCGCTGTGCCAGACGGTGCCGCTGGACGGCGGGATCATCGTGACGACGCCGCAGGAAGCCTCGCTGGGGGTGGTGCGCAAAGGGATGGCGATGTTTAACAAGGTTCACGTTCCGATACTGGGCGTTGTGGAGAACATGAGTTATTTCACGGCGCCGAATGGCGAGCGGGTGGAAATCTTTGGCCACGGGGGAGGCAGACAGGAAGCGGGGCGGCAACAGGTCCCGTTCCTGGGCGAGGTGCCGATCTTCACGGAGATTCGCGAAGCAGGAGACAACGGGACGCCGGTGGTGGTGTCAGCGCCGAATCATGCCGCGGCGAAGGCCTTTATTCAGATAGCGGAAAAATTGAACTGAGTGGATTTTATGTTACCGCATTTTTATGCGATCCCTGTTGTTCACATTTCTGTTGCAAATTTGCGACCAAAGATTAACTTATGCGGACAGGCTGTCTTATGTCGAACGTTGCAAAAGAACCGTCGTCGGCGAACGATTTATTGAAGAATTCCTCGCTTTATCGGGAGTTTCAGGCTGAGCGCGAGGAGATTCTTCGCCACAAATGGCTTGAATCGGAGAAAGCCGGGCGGGACATCGGCTTCGAGCAGGCGCTGACGGACTGGATCATCAAGCATCGCTCCGCCTGGCGCAAAGCGCGACAGGCGGCGGCGTCAAATTAAACCAAAAGCTCCTTTAACGCGGCCCGGCGAGGCGGCGAAGGAAATGAGAACGAAACGCATACCGCGAGTCGGCTCCGCATGTTGGCGGAGTGGATTCGCGATTTTTTATGCCTGAATCATCCGTCATCCTGGATTCGACCGCGATTCAGCGGGCGCTGACGCGCATTGCGCACGAAATTGCCGAGCGGAACGAAGAGAGCGCCGAAGTGGTGCTTGTAGGCATTCCCGCCGGCGGCGTGCCGCTGGCGGAACGCCTCGTCAAAGTCCTCTCTGAAATCTGGAAACATCCTGTTCCGCTGGGGAGTCTCGACGTTTCGATGCACCGGGACGATCTGGACCGCCGGGCGGCGCCGCGGATTCACCCGACGGTGATGCCCTTTGATGTGACGGGAAAAACGGTTGTGCTGGTGGATGACGTATTGTTCAGCGGTCGCACGATTCGGGCGGCGATGGACGCGCTGAACGATTTTGGGCGGCCCAGGAGAATCCAGTTGGCGGTGCTGATTGACCGCGGCCATCGGGAGTTGCCGATCAAGGCGGATTTCGTGGGCAAGAACGTGCCGACGGCGCCCGAGGAAAAAATCCGCGCGCAGCTCGGCAAAAAGGACGAGGTGATTTTGGAACGGAAATGAACTGGACCAAAAAACATCTTCTCGACATCGAGTCGCTGACGGCGGAAGAAATCGTGACAGTACTCGACACGGCGCGAGGGTTTAAGGCGGTCGGTGAGCGCGCCATCAAGAAAGTGCCGGCGTTGCGCGGCAAGACGGTGGTGAATTTGTTTGTGGAACCGTCCACCCGCACCCGCATCAGTTTTGAACTGGCCGAACAGCGGTTGAGCGCGGATGTCATCAATTTTTCCGCCGAAGCGTCGTCCTTCAAGAAGGGGGAGACGCTCAAGGACACGGCGTTGAACCTTCAGGCGCTTAACGCGGATTTCATCGTCATCCGGCACAGCGCCAGCGGCGCGCCGCATTTCCTTGCGCGCGTTCTCGGCGCGCATGTCATCAATGCGGGCGACGGCGCCCATGAGCATCCCACGCAGGCGCTGCTGGATGCGTTCACGATTCGGGAGCGCAAGGGCAGGATTGAGGGGCTGAACGTGACCATTTTGGGCGACATTCTATACAGCCGGGTGGCGCGGTCGAATATTTGGGCGCTGACCAAACTCGGGGCGCGGGTGACGCTGTGTGGTCCCTCGACGCTGGTGCCCAGGGTGTTCGAGCAAATGGGCTGTCGCGTGACGTATGATGTGAATGAGGCAATCCACGAAGCGGACATCATCCATTTATTGCGGATACAGCATGAGCGCCAGCGTAAGACGATGTTTCCGAGCATCGGGGAATACGCCCAGCTTTTCGGATTGACCGCGGCGCGGCTGGCGCGGACGAAATCCGACGCGCTGATTATGCATCCTGGCCCGATCAATCGGGGGGTGGAGATTGACAGTCAAATTGCGGATGGGAAGCGCTCGGTGATTTTGGAGCAGGTGACCAACGGTCTGGCGGTGAGGATGGCGGTTTTATTCTTACTCAACGGCGGGAAGGGGCCGCTGGAGGGAATGAAGGGTGCTGAAGGCGGGGAATGAATGACCCAACTCGAATAACGAATCGAGTTCCAATGACGAACCGGCGAATCGGAAAAATTGAACCGCTGATTTAATATTATAAACCGATCGGGTGCCAGGCGGTTTTGAATTCGACGGTGTCGAGAATCCAATAGGGGTCTTCGACTTTGGCGGAATTCCAATCGTCCGCCGCATGGTTGGAATAGCGTTTCAAATTGATTGCGGTTCCGCTTTGCAGCTTCGCGCTCAGCCCGGCGTCGCCGGCGCCATCCACAATTGCGTTCACGTCGAGATGCGAGGCGATGTGCGGAGCGAGTTCGGCGCGCCTGCCGGTCAGAAGATTCACCACCCCGCCGGGCAAATCGCTCGTCGCCAAAATTTCGGCGAAGGTCGCGGCGGGCAGCGGATATTTTTCAGAGGCGACAACGACCGCGGCGTTGCCGCTCAATATCGCCGGGGCGATCAACGATACGAGGGCCAGCAATGCAGGCTCGTCCGGCGCGAGCACAACGACAACGCCGGTCGGCTCCGGGGTTGTGAAGTTGAAATGGGATGTCGCCACCGGGTTCACGCTGCCGAAGACCTGCTGATATTTATCGGTCCAACCCGCGAAATACACAAGACGGTCAATTGAAAGCGCCACTTCGCGCCGGGCCTTCGCCGCGCCCAGGGCCGTTGACCGGGCGATTTCATCCGCCAATTCGCTCGCGCGGTTCTGCAACATTTCGGCGGCACGATATAAGATTTGTCCGCGATTGTAGGCGGTCGCCTTGTTCCATCCATCAAAGGCCGCCCGCGCGGCGGCGACGGCGTCGCGGAAATCCTTGCGGGAAGCGTGCGAGACATTGTCGAGAAGCCGGCCCCTGGCGGATTTGGCGGGCAAATAGCGTCCGCTCTCGCTGCGGGGAAATTTTCCACCGATGTAAAGCTTGTAGGTCTTTTTGATGTCGAGGCGCGCGCTCATCTTATTTCCGTTTTGCGGGCCAAAAGAATTGCGCCACGCCGAGAATCACCAGCACGCTGCCGCCGATGTAAAAATACGTGGCGCGGTCGGTGGGCGCGCCGGTGAAAATTTGCTGCACTTGCGAGCCGATGGAGTCGGCGATGTCGCGACCGCGAACCAGCAGCAACACGCCGACGACGACACAGATGGTTCCGACTGCCTTTTGCATCATAAGTTTGGTTTGTTGAGATTATTCCAACCGGCAATACGCCGCCAGTCCCTGCAAGCCGCCTTCGCGGCCGAAACCACTTTCCTTGTAACCGCCGAATGGACTGGCGGGGTCGAACTTGTTGTAGGTGTTCGCCCAAACAACCCCGGCGCGGAGCTTGTTGACCATCTTGAAAATTTTGCCGCCTTTGTCGGTCCAAACGCCGGCGCTCAAGCCGTAAGGGATATTATTCGCGCGCTCGAAGGCTTCTTCCGGGGTGCGAAACGTCATCACGCTCAACACCGGTCCGAAAATTTCCTCCTGGGCGACGCGATGGGCGTGGGTGACGCCGGTGAAAAACGCCGGCGGAAACCAGAAACCCTTCGCCGGCAGCGCGCAGTGGGACTGCGTGAGTTCGGCGCCTTCGTCCAGCCCGCTCTGCACCAGTTCGCGAATTTTTTGCAATTGCGGCCGGGAATTGATGGCGCCAATGTCGGTGTTTTTGTCGAGGGGATTGCCGACGCGCAAAGTTTGGATGCGGTCGCGGAGTTTTTTGATGACCACGGGATAAACACCTTCCTGGACGAAGAGGCGGGAGCCGGCGCAGCAGACGTGGCCCTGGTTGAAATAAATTCCCGCAATGACGCCTTCGATGGCCTGGTCAACGGGCGCGTCCTCGAAGAGGATGTTGGCAGCCTTGCCGCCGAGTTCGAGGGTGAGTCTTTTTCGGGTGCCGGCGAGGGCCTGGGCGATGCGTTTGCCAACCTCGGTGCTGCCGGTGAACGCCAGCTTGTCAATGCCTGGATGACTCACCATCGCCTGGCCGGTTTCACCCGCGCCGGTGACGATGTTGACAACGCCCGCGGGCAGATCGGCTTCCTGGAAAATCCGGGCGAGACGCATGGCGGTCAGGGACGTGGTTTCGGCGGGCTTGAGCACGACGGTGTTTCCGCAGGCGAGGGCCGGGGCAATTTTCCAGGCGGCCATGAGGAGGGGGAAATTCCACGGAATAATTTGCCCCGCCACACCGAGCGGACGCGGATTTTTTCCGGGAAAGGCGTATTTCAATTTGTCCGCCCATCCGGCGTGATGGAAAAAGTGCGCGGCCACCAGGGGCAGGTCCACGTCGCGGCTTTCCTTGATGGGCTTGCCTCCATCCATCGTTTCGAGCACTGCCAGCTCGCGCGATTTTTCCTGAATAATTCGGGCGATACGATACAGGTACTTGCCGCGCTCGCGTCCGGGCATCCCGCTCCAGACCTTGTCGTAAGCGCGGCGGGCCGCTTTTACCGCCTGGTCAACGTCCGCGGCGTCGGCCAATGCGATTTCGGTCAGTTTCTCTTCGGTGGCGGGGTTGATGGAAGGAAAATATTTTCCCGAACGCGGTTTGACGAATTTTCCGCCGATGAACAAATCGTGCCTGGGGGCGATGAGGTAACTTTTGGAATCCTCGGGAGCGGGGGCATAATCCCATTTATTGCCGAAATTCAAGCGCCGCTCGCGCAGCGGCACAACGGGCGGTGACGGGGCCTGCAGTGAAGCGGCGGCCATCATGGAAAGTTTCAAGGGTTTAAGTTTGGTTGCCATTGAACGAATCAATTCCAGCCGGCGAGTCACAGTTTGCCAATAGTGCGGCGGGATTCAAGCCGTGCCTGCAAAAAAATAGAGCGAAGATGGAGGATGGACAAGGCGGGAAACTTCACTCTTTTCAGTTTCACATTTTGGCTTACCCTTGTCCGGCATGACTTTAAAAGATCAAATGACGCAACTGGCCCGGCAGGCCAGGGCGGCGTCACGCGAACTCGCGAAACTCTCCACTCGCGAGAAGAATGACTGTTTGCTCGCGATGGCCGAGGCGATTGGGAAGAATTCCAGGGCCATCAAAGAGGCCAACGCGCTGGACCTGGAGGCGGCGGCCAAAATCGGCTTATCGTCCGCGATGCTGGACCGGCTCAAACTCGATGATCTGAGGATTTCCGGCATGGCCGGGGGCCTGCGCGAAGTGGCCGCCTTGCCGGACCCGGTCGGAAGAATTCTCGATGAACGGGTCCGCCCCAATGGGCTGAAATTGCAAAAAATTTCCACGCCGATTGGCGTGGTGGTGATCATTTACGAATCGCGGCCCAACGTTACGGCGGATGCCGCCAGCCTGTGTTTCAAATCCGGCAACGCGACGATTCTGCGCGGCGGACGGGAGGCGATGAACTCGAATCGGGCCATCGCGCGACTGATGATTGACGCGGGAAAAAAAACGTCGGCCCGGTTTCCCGAATTCTGCCTCCAAGTGGTCCCCGTGGCGGACCGCGAGGCGATACCCGCGTTGCTTTCGCTCACGGAATACATTGATTTGTGCATGCCGCGCGGGGGCGAGGGGTTGATTCGCGCGGTGGCCGAATGCAGCAAGGTGCCGGTCATCAAACATTACAAGGGCGTCTGCCATGTCTTTGTGGATGCCGACGCCGATTTGAGGATGGCCGAAGAGATTGCCATGAACGCCAAGGTTCAGCGCCCGGCGGTTTGCAACGCGATGGAAACGTTGCTCGTGGACCGGGGCGTGGCCGAAAAATTTCTGCCATCAGTCGCCGAAAAGTTACTGGCGAAACACGTCGAGCTTCGGGCGGACGACGCGAGCCGCCGGATTTTGGATGCAAAAGTTCAAGACGCCAAATTGCGCGCCGTTACGGAACAGGATTTTTTCACGGAATACAACGATTATATATTGAATGTCCGGGTGGTGGAGGGCGTGAAGCAGGCGATTGATCACATCAATTATTACGGTTCGGCGCATTCCGACAGCATCGTGACCCAAAATGAATTACACGCGAAACAATTCCTTCAGGAGGTGGATTCGGCGGCCGTGTATTGGAACGCCTCGACGCGTTTCACCGATGGCGGCGAGTTTGGCATGGGCGCCGAGATCGGCATCAGCACGGACAAAATCGGCGCGCGCGGCCCGATGGGGCTGGAGGAGTTGACGAGCTACAAATGGGTCGGCATCGGCAGCGGACAAATCCGAACCTGAAATTTCGTGAGCGCCGAGCAATTCTCTCCCGCCGGGCGCGCCAAATGGATTCGCGCCCAAATGCCGTCGAGCGGCCTTTTTGCCGGCCTGAACTGGCGCATTTCGCCGGCGCCATTTCCATTGGGGAAAGACCTGGCGGGAGAGATTGAATCGCTTGGCCGAGTGCTGTTGCAATTTTATCGCGCGGTCAATTTGCTTTACCGCAAGAGCGTGGAAAGCAAGCAGCCCGAATGGGTATCGCGGTGGCTCGATTTGGGAAAACCGCGCGAACTGATTGAACTGCAACGCTCGCCGGCTTTTAAAAATGACGTGCCGCGGGTGATTCGTCCGGACATTTTGTTGACCGAAAACAGCTTCAGCATCACGGAACTGGATTCCGTGCCCGGCGGCATCGGGCTAACCGCGTGGTTGCAACAAACGTATTCAGAAATCGGGCGGCGCGAGCCGAAAGTATATTGCACTAATTCAGTTGTTGGCGACGCGGGAATTCGGAAGAGTCTGGACAAAATGCAAAAAATTCCTGAACGTCCGGTTTTAATCGGCATCAGGGACGAAATGGTGCGCGGATTTGAGTCCATTTTTGACGGCGCGAAAAATATTCACATCATCATTTCCGAGGAAGCGGCGACCTATCGGCCGGAAATGGAATGGCTGGCAGGGCAGATCAGCAGTGCAAAGGTCGCGGTCCGCGGGCCGCAGTTTGAAGACTTTGCCGGGGGCGACGCCGCTTATCGTTTTTTTGAACTTTTCGATTTAGGCAACGTGCCAAACTCGAAAAAGATTTTTGAAATGGCATCGGCAAAGGAGATTCTGCTCACCCCGCCGCCCAAGCCGATATTCGAGGAAAAGATGTTGTTCGCCTTGTTCTGGAACCGGCATCTGCAAAATTTCTGGCGGCAGGAACTGGGTGAGGGTTTTTTCGCGCGGCTGAAGAAGATCATTCCGTACACGTGGCTGGTGGACCCAGCGCCGCTTCCGCCACAAGGGGCGATTCCAGAACTGAATCTGACGGATTGGCAACAGCTGAAAAGTTTTTCGCAGCGCGAACGTGAATTGGTGCTGAAAATTTCAGGTTTTTCCGAGAAAGCATGGGGAGCGCGCGGGGTTTTTTTGGGCAGCGATCTATCGCATGAAGACTGGGCGAACGCCGTGGACAACGCCATCTCGGTTTTTGAAAAATCGCCGTTCGTTCTCCAACGGTTTGAAAGGCCGAAGTTGGTGGATGCGGATTGGTTTGATTTTGAAAAGAACGAATTGCGGGTGATGAAGGGGCGCGCGCGGTTGTGTCCGTATTATTTTGTCAGCGGCCGGGGCGACGCGGCGCGTCCGCAACTCGGCGGCGTATTGGCGACGATTGTTCCCGCGGACAAAAAGATTGTTCACGGTATGAGCGAGGCGATTTTGGCGCCGTGCGCGTTATAAGATCGTGCGCGGAGGCAATTGAAAAACCATTGGTCGGCGGGAACCTGCCCCGTCTTTCAATGGGTTAGAAGGAGGACACGGCTGTCCTAAAATATTACACCCGGACAATGGCGGTAACCTTTACCGAACAATTATTCGCATTATGTGACAAAAAGCCCGGAAGCAATTCATTTTGACTTTGGCATCATGGCTGCTTAGAGTGCTAATGTCGCGGTCGCATCAGGCAATCAGTGAACGGAGAATCCGTAATTATTGTAACCCGCCTGTTGCATCGTTCACGCCGCAACAGAAAGAAAAATAGCAAACGATGAAAACAACCAAAACAGCCCGTAAGGCGGGTTTCACGCTGGTGGAAATCATGATTGTCGTGGCCATTATCGGCCTTTTGGCGGCGATCGCGATTCCCAACTTTATCCGTGCCCGCTCGAAATCGCAACAGAACGCCTGCATCAACAACCTCCGTCAGATTGACGCGGCCATCAATGAATGGGCGTTGGAAAACGGCCAGACCACCGGCGCGAGCGTGGCGAGTGTAATGACCGTTTCGGCTTATATCAAGCTGAACTCCAACAGCAGCGTCCCAGGTTGCCCGGCCGGTGGTACCTATACGACCGCCAGCGTTGGCTCCAACCCGCAGGTGAGTTGCTCGTTGAGCACCCTGGTTGGGTTTAATCACGCCCTGCCGTAAGCGGCTCTTGTTCTACGCAAAGGCCCGAAGCGAAGCTTTGGGCCTTTTTTTATTGTTTTTTTGAGATGGACATTGGCATTAACGATGCTTGATTAAGAAGGTTGCGGTCGCATCAGGCAATTAGTGAACGAAATCGTAATAAATTATTAAACCCGCCTGTTGTGATGTTCACGCCGCGATCAACAAAGACTGAACATGAAAACAACGAAAAAAGCCCGTTGGGCGGGTTTTACGTTGGTGGAAATCATGATTGTCGTGGCCATCATTGGGCTATTGGCGGCAATTGCTATCCCCAACTTCATTCACGCCCGGGCAAAATCACAGCAAAATGCCTGCATCAACAACCTGCGGCAAATTGAGTCAGCCATTGACGAATGGGCGTTGGAAAACGGTCAAACCACCGGCGCAGCCGTCCCAAACGTCGCGACCGTTTCAGCTTACATCAAGCTGAACGCCAGCAGCAGCATTCCCGGCTGTCCGGCGGGCGGCACCTATACCACGACCAGCGTGGGCTCCATCCCGCAAGTGAATTGCTCGTTAAGCACCTTGACGGACACACCGCATTTCTTCTGACAGAAAGGCCGGCGGGTGACCGCCGGCCTTTCATGTTTTTCACCGCATGATCATGAAGAGATGGCCCGGGAACCGGAGAAAAATGTCTCAGGACTTTTTTTGTTGCGTGACACGGCCAACGGCGCGCAAAATGACTTGAATCTGATTTGAACCGGCGCAGGCCGGGCGGGTCAAAATTCCAATGAACGCCATTTTGAAAACGGAGAAGCTCCGCGTCGAATTCAAGAACCGTGAAACGCGGCAGGCGGCCAAAGTCGCCCTCCACGGCCTCGACTTGGAAGTAAATGGGGGCGAAGTCTTTGGTTTTCTGGGGCCGAATGGGGCGGGGAAGACCACGACCATCAATGTGCTGCTCGGTTTCGTCCAGCCCATGAGCGGCACGGCGTCACTTTTCGGCATCAACGTGGGGCAGCCCATTGCGCGGCAACGCATCGGCTATCTGCCGGAGATGACCTACTACTACAAATTCCTCACTGCCGAGGAATTGCTCCGCTTTTACTCGAAGATTTTTGGCCTGCCGCGATTGGAGGCGGAACGGCGGATTGATAACGTTTTAAAACTGGTCGAATTGGAATCCGCCCGCAAACGGCTGATTAAGACTTATTCCAAAGGGATGCAACAGCGCGTCGGGCTGGCGCAGGCGCTCATCAATGACCCCGACCTGCTGATCTTGGACGAGCCGACGAGCGGGTTGGATCCGTTGGGCCGGATGAAGGTGCGCGAGATCATTCAACGGCTGAAAACGGAAGGCAAGACGGTATTCTTTTCATCGCACGAACTCGGCGAAGTCGAAACAGTTTGCGACCGGGTGGCGATTATCCATCACGGGGCGCTGAAGGCCATCGGCCCGGTCGGCGAAATCATGGGCCATCGGGCGAGTCTGGAAAAGGCATTCCTCGACATCGTCGGGTATCAAGCCGAGGCTGATCTCCAACCCCAGGCCGCTCTATGAGAAATATCTTCGCCGTTGCGGGCATCGTTGTTAAGGAACTCTATCGCCGCAAGGATTTTTACGTGCTTTTCATAGTCACGGTGTTGATTTGCCTGGTGATGGGCTCGGTCAACATCTTCAACAACCCCGACATCATCCGTTATGTCAAGGCGCTCTGCCTGCTGTTGATATGGAT
>DATJSQ010000278.1:0-11043 GCA_035503995.1 Verrucomicrobiia bacterium
CAAAACCGGACAACTGGATGGCGCCATCCATGCATTTCAAACCGCACTGAAGCTCGCGCCCAATACTCCGGCGGTGCAGGCAAATCTGGCCGACGCCCTCAGGTTAAGACAACAACAAGAATTTCTGCATTCCCCGACCCATGGCGCGGGAACGGGCCGAGGTCCCGCGCGTTGAAGCCGCCGCGATCCGGATTATTGGCTGTTTTCCTGTTGTTCGCGAGGAGAGAGGACGGGGGCTGGCGGAGGAGCGTTCGTTTCTTTTGTTTCGTTTTTGAAAAGGTAATGGATAAGCCAAAAACGTTTGATGCCTTGAATTAGATTGTCGGCGTCGGTCACGGTTTTGGAAATGCCGCTCAAGATATTTGAGTTGGATTGCACCTGCGCATTCAAATTGCTGGTGATGTCAGCGAGATTGACGAGCGAGGCGGTGATATTGGTGTCCAGGTGTGCGACGAGCAAATTCGCATTCGTCAAAACCGGATTGACGTTTGTGTTCAGGCGGGCGACCAGCAAATTCGCGTTCCTCAAAACCGGATTGACGTTCGAGTCCAGGTGGGCGACGAGCAAATTCGCATTCGTCAGGACGGGATGAACGGCGACGATGGCGACGTTCAAATTGGAAGTGACGAGGGCGCTATTGTTGAGGATGGCCCGCAATTGGTTGGTCAAATCCAGGATGCCGGGGAGGGCGGCTTTGGCCTCCTCGACCATGGCCTGCAACTCATCGGCCACCGGCGGCGTTTCCACGGCCGGCAGCCAGGTGGTCTCATCCCGGGGCGTGAAGGACTCATATGAATGGTCGCGCGGGTGCCATGAGGCAACGATGTAGTGCTTATCGGCCTCGCGGTTGTTGTAAGCGCGGAGAAAAGGCAGGTGCAAGCCGGCGATGCGCTGGAGATTTGACGCGGTCAACCATGTGTAGGCGCGAAAGAGCAGATTGGATTGTTCATCGTAAACCTCCTGGGACAATTGCCATTGGCCCGGCTGTGCCGCCACTTTCTCTTCCAGGTCAGAAAGATTCGTGAAGACGGTGATGGGCTGGGTGACGCAAACTTCGTAGCCGTTGGTCCCGCGGGTCACTTCAATCTGGCGTTGATTGAGCAAGCCGGCGGGGCTGACCTTTACATAAGAGCCTCGGGACCAGATATACCGGAAATAGGGATCGTCCACCTCGAATTCCACGCGCACTCCGCGAGGGTTGTTGGGTGGCATGGGCCTGATGGCGGTGATGTGTCCGACGGCAAAACCCATGATAAAGACCGGCTCGCCCACATTCAAACCGGCGGAGGTTTGAACATAGGTATGAAATTTCGCCTTGATTTTGAACCAGCCGCGTTGGTCGGCGAGGTGATAGAGATAATATCCAAATCCAAACAACAGCAGCAACGTCGCCAGAAATACGAACCAGCCGACGGCTTTTTCCATGCGGCTCAAGCGCGTTCGCAATTGCGGAGTCAAATCTTGGAGTGGCATAAATTCTTTTCGAAATGCTGGTCGGAATCCAATTCTTTATCACGGCGAGGCCGGGGGTTGAACCGGCCCGGCGGGTCCCGCGAGCAACTCGGACAGCAGAGGTTCATTCGTTGAAACCATTTCATCCCAGGAGCCGAGTGAGATGAAGTTCCTGTCTTTCAACAAGGCAAACCGCCGGGGGCCGTTGTGCCAGGGGCGCAAATCGTCGGTGGTCACGATGACGGTCATGGGTGTTCCCCCGAACCCTTTGTGGCCGCGGGACAATTCGTCCAGGAACCGCAACCACCAATGCACGTGGAGGGCCGGGAGGCCGCCCAGCGGGTTATCCGCCAGCAAAATGTCCGGATGCAGGGAGAGCGCGCGCGCCAGCCAGGCGCGTTTGAGCCAGCTTCGCGGCAAATTGGCTGGCGCCATTTCGGCAACCGGCTTCAACCCCGTTATTTCCAGCAACTCGCCAATGGCTTGGGCGCCTTCCGCCGGTTCGAGATTTTTATGATACCGCAACGGCAGGGCGACGTTTCCCGCTACCGTCAGATAATGAAAGAGCGCGGCATTTTCGAAAATAAAACCCATCCGGAGCCGGTCGGCGAGGCGTGACTCGTCAAATATCCGCGTTTCATTGCCATAGAATTTATAGCAGCCGGACGCGGGGGGCAGCAGCCCGGCCGTCGTCATTAAAAAGTCGCTCTTGCCCGAAGATTGGGGCGCGCCGATCACCCAGAATTCGCCCCGGGCAACCGACCAGTTGACTTTATCCAGGATTACAAAACCGGGATCGTTCATGGCGCCAATGGTCACGTCGCGCATTTCGATCACGGGATTTTGGTTGGGGCTCATGCGTGGAGATAAAGGACCATAAAGATGGCGTCAATGAACACACAGACCATGATCCCCTGGGTGATGGCGCGAACGGTCACGCGCGAAACCTCGTCGAGCTGGAGCGGTTGCGCGAGTCCGTGGTAACAGGTCACAATGCCGATAAAAAATCCGAAAGCGCATGATTTGAGCGCCAACAAAGCGAAATCCAGCCATCCCAGTGAATCGGCGATTTTCGTGAAATAATCGGCAGGGGTCAGCGGCACATCCTGTAAAAACACGAAAAGGAATCCGCTGAGCAGCGTGGCCAGGACCAGATAAATCGTCAGCGAAAAGACGCCGAAGGTGATGCCAATGACGCGCGGCACGACCAAATAATGGATGGGGTCAACGCCGACGGCTTCGAGCGCTTCGACTTCGCCGAGGGCGCGCGCGGTGCCCAGTTCGATCACATTCGCGGTTCCGAACCGGGCGAGCATCAGCACCGCCGCGAGCAAAGGGCCGACCTCGCGCACAATCACGGTTACCATCACCGTGCCGATAAAGCTGAACGCGCCGAGTTGCGCGGCCACGGACGCTGTTTCGCCGACCACCAAAAATCCCAGCGCCACCGCGACAAACAAATACATTGGGAGCAAGTGGGCGCCGGCCCGGGTTATTTCCCTTCGAATCATGGGATGGATGACGTGCGACGCGACGCGGAATTTCCTCAAAATCACGGCCAGGGTGATGAGGGCGAATGCAGCCAACCCCTGGACAGTGAGAACAAACAGAAATAACTTTCGTCCGAGGAAGTTCGAATAGCTTCGCGGCAAAGGCGCGCGCCGCAGCCACAACTTTTCCGACAAAAGAAAAACCTTGGTCTTTTTCCCTTGCACCCCCCAACGTAGAACCGCCCCGCCAATTGGTCAAAGAGGATTTAACCGATTGCCGATTTTCGATTGGCGATTGTGAGGACAAAGAAGACTAACGGGCAAAGAGGGACAAATAGGATGGAGGGGCGGATAGGAGGCTTGGATTTGAAAGGAAAGCGGTGTCGGCCCTGTTCCCCCCGGCCACAGCACTCCACGACGCCAGCGATATGCGGACGTGCTTTTGAACTCGTTTGTCGTCGTGGAGTGCCGGTTTACAGAGCCGCGCTTCGCTCACTTCGCGGCTTTGCTTCCGTGTTTTTTTGCGTTAAATATCTGCCGTGACTCAAGCCGAAGCGAAAGAGCGCCACGCCCGACTCGTCGAGGAAATCCGCGGGCACGACCGTGCTTATTATGTGGAGGCCAAGCCGAAGATTTCCGATCGCGAGTACGACCGGCTTTACCACGAGCTTCTCGACCTGGAAAAGGATTTTCCCGAACTGGTCACGCCCGAGTCGCCGAGCCAGCGCGTGAGCGGCGAGCCGTTGAAAGCGTTCAAGCCCGTGCGCCATTTGCTGCCAATGTTGAGCCTGGACAACACGTATTCACAGGATGAAATCCGCGATTTTGTCAGGCGCGTCCAGAAACTGCTCCCCGATGAGGTGCTGGATTGGTGCGTCGAACCCAAGGTGGACGGCGTGGCGATGAGCCTGCGGTATGAGAACGGGAAGCTTGTCATCGGCGCGACGCGCGGTGATGGAACGACCGGCGATGATATTACCGGCAATTTGAGAACCATTCGCAGTGTGCCGCTGCGAATACATCCGGGCGGCAAAGGCGCCGAGAAGCGAAAGAGACAGCAAGAGTTTTTTGATTCCGCCGCTTCAACTTTCGAAGTGCGCGGCGAGGTTTATTTGACCAAGACGGGCTTCGAGAAACTGAACGCGGAGCGGAAGGCCGCGGGTGAGGACGTCTTTGCCAATCCGCGGAACGCCGCCGCCGGATCGCTCAAGCAATTGGACCCGCGCCTGGTTGCCAAACGACCGTTGGACGTTGTGGTTTATGGTCTGGGCAAAGTGGATGGGGCGCTGACGCACCCGCAAACCCACACGGAGGTTCTCGCGTGGCTCAAGTCACTCGGGTTCAAGACGCCGGAACGCGTCTGGCACTGCCATTCCGCCGATGAACTCATTGCCGCCATCAACGAGTTGGACAGGGTCCGAAGGAATTTTCCTTATGAGACGGACGGCGCGGTCATCAAATTAAATTCATTTGCCCAACGGGAGCGCGCCGGGTTTACGGCCAAAGCGCCGCGTTGGGCCATCGCGTACAAATACGCCGCGGAGCGGGCCGAAACCAGGCTGCGCGACATCACCATCCAGGTGGGGCGCACGGGGGCGCTCACACCCGTGGCGGAACTGGAGCCGGTCTTCCTGGCCGGCAGCACCATCAGCCGGGCGACGCTCCATAACGAGGACGAAATCAAACGCAAAGACATCCGGATTGGCGACACGGTGGTCATCGAAAAGGCCGGCGAAGTGATTCCGGCGGTAGTCGGAGTGGTTGAAGCGAAACGTCCCCGTGACGCCGCGCCCTTTGATTTTGCAAACCATCTTCACGGCCGATGTCCGGTATGCGGCGGTCACATCTCGCGGGATCCGAAATATGTTGTCTGGCGTTGCGAAAATCTTCAGTGCCCGGCGCAGGCGACGCGCCGGTTGGAATTTTTCACGGCGCGCGGCGCGCTCGACATTGAAAGCGTTGGCGGCATCGTCGCCGATAAACTGGTGGAAAGGAACCTGGTGCGCGAGCCGCTTGATTTGTTTGATCTGAAGCTGGAGCAACTGGCCACGCTCAATCTCGGCAACGAGGAATCGCCGCGCATTTTCGGGGAGAAGAACGCGACCAAAGCCATCCAGGCGATCGAGCGCGCGCGGACGTTTCCGCTCTCGCGCTGGCTTTTCGGCCTGGCGATTCCCGACGTTGGGAAAACGACGGCCCAGGATTTGGCGAAATTTCACGAGACCATCCGGGATGTGGCAAAATCGCCATTGCTGGCGGACATTTTGAGCTATCACGAAAAACTATCCACCCTGGCGGGTCTGCGGCGTGAAAATCCCGAACGCCATGAGCGGGTGAAAAAGGAGATCATGGAAATTGGCCGACGGCTGATTGAACGTCATTTTGCGGCGCGCTCGAAGAGCAAGGCGGACAAGGAGCCCGGGATTGTCACCAAAGTCGGCCCGGTGGTGGCCAGGAGTGTTTTGGATTTTTTTGCCGGTGAGAAAGGGATGAAGATATTGCAACGGATGAAGGATCTCGGAATCAAGCCGTCGAGCGAAACGATATCCGCGGCAAAAGCCGCCGCGTTGCCATTATCCGGCAGGACGTTCGTGCTGACAGGGACATTACCGACCCTGACGCGCGAGGAAGCGTCGGCAAAGATCGCGGCATTGGGGGGCAAGGTCAGCGCCGGCGTGAGCGGCAACACGGATTTTGTGCTGGCCGGCGCGGACGCCGGCTCAAAACTGGAGAAGGCGCGGACGCTTGGCGTGAAGGTAATTGATGAGGGCGAGTTTTTGAAGATGTTATAAGCTTACCCCTTCACGCGCGAGCAGGCGCCGTTTCCAATCCAGCCCTCCGGAAAATCCGCCGATTTTTTTATTGGCCGCCAGGACGCGATGGCAGGGCACGAGGACCGGGATGGGGTTTGCGCCGCACGCGCCGCCGACGGCCCGCACGGCATTCGGCTTGCCAATGGCTTGGGCGATTTCGCCATAGCTTTTGGTTTTGCCGCGGGAAATCTTCCGCAATTGCCGCCAGACGGACTTTTGAAAGTCCGTTCCGGCCATCGCCAACGGGGGAAATTCCTTCGGCTCCCTGCCGGTCAGGATGGTCTTTAACGCCGATTCTGTGGCGCGATGCCACTTCCTTACCCGCGGGAGACGGCGTGAAGAGTCTCCGTCCGCGCCATTTTCAGCCTCGTTTCCGCGGGTCGGGCGATGGCCATTCGGAAAATCCAATTCAGCCAGTCCTTCTTCGGTATAACGCGCGGTAAATTGGCCGTCGGGCGTGACAATTGACAATTCCACATGGTTATTTTTCATAATGGTCCTTAATTCAAGAGTGTGACAGTTAAGGGCGCAAGGACTCAACGATATTTTACAAAAAGTGAAATGACGCCGAGCAAAATAAAAAACAGGACAATGACAAGGAAGATAAACCGATTGCGCGCGACCCGTTTTTCATAGCGCAGCGGCCGCAATCCCTGGACGCCGCCGGCGGCGAGGTAATTGACGAGGCGCGGGTTGCCCGGGGAGGGGCTGGCGAACAGGTTTCGGAGGCGCGCCCAGAGCGCCGGCAAATCATATTTGCGCACGCCCAACTCGTTGAACATCTCCGGGGCTTCGGTTTCAGTGCGGGGCGGGGGCGCCTTGATTTCTTCAAAAACCGGCTCGGAGGCTGGTTTTTTGGGCGGCGTCGTTTCGGTTTTTCTGGAAATGGTGGCGCCGTGGGGAATGGCGGTGGAACGTAATTTTGGTTTTCCCGGCGAATGCTGCAATTGGCTGTCGAGCTTCTTGATTTGGGCCTGGAGGGTGGCGATTTGTTCGTTGAGGGCGCGGGCGCGTTCGGCGATGGGGTCAATGCCCTTATTCTCCTTTTTCTTCGCCATACAACCTGCCTCAACGATGCTGCAATAAAATCGCGACGAAGACTGCCAGCGCGCCCAGTGCCGCCAGGAGCAGAGGCCAGGTCATCGCCAGCCCGATTTTGCACATCTCGCCAAAGGTCATGCCGGCAAACGGCGAAACTGGAGGCGCGGGCGCGGCCTGGGTCTCGGCTTTCCGCGGTGCGTTTTCCCCGGCCAGCGCCGGCAATTTGAGCCGCGCTGAATTCCATTCCATCCGGGCGTTCTCGACAACGGTCAGGGCGCGGGTCAATTCCATCTGGAAATTTTCCTTTGACCAGATTTCGTCGTGGATGCCCTGGATTTTTTCCAGTGCGTTGCGGAAATCGGAAATGGTCCGGAGCATTTGTTCGGCTTCGCGACGGGAATTGAACTCGGCTTCCTCGAGGAGGCCCAGGCCGCGGGTCAATTGATTGACCATTTCCTGGCGGCCGTTTTGAAATTCGAGCTGGCGGCGGCGCAATTCTTCGAGCGTGGCGCGTTCGCGTTCCAAGTCCTCCTGGGCGCGCTTCAACTCGGCGAGTTTTTGCTGCGCTTCGACCACCTTGCGGTCCACCTCCTCGCGAGTGGGGGCGCGGAGCGGGTCGGCGGCGGACGCCGCGGCAAACACCTTGGGCGCTTTGTGCGCTTCAAAATCCGTATCAATAAATTCGGTTGCGTCGTATTCGGCAGCCATCAACCCGACTGTAACGCCGAAAAAAAAATGTGTAAAGCGGTTGTTGGAAAAAAATTCGGGTCTTCGGAGGGAAAGCGTGTCGGACTTTACTCCGGTGACAATTTTGCGGAGAACCGAATTTGGGCTTGTCACGAGAAAATTCGCGTTTAAAGTTCATCCATCGGCCAGTGAAATTTTAAATGATTGAATTGATTCAGTTTCCGTGGAGTCCGTTCTGCATTGTGCAGCGGCGCATTCTGGAATATGCCGCGGTTCCTTTCAAAATCAGGAACATACCGAACCAGGACCGTTCGCTCGTCTGGAAACTCACCCGTCAGCGCTATTACGGGGTGCCGATTTTGCGCGATGGCAGGAATGTCATTTTTGAAGTGAACGACGATTCGCAGGTGATCGCCAAATACCTGGACGAGGAATTTGAACTGGGGCTGTTTCCGGAGCGGTGGTGCGACGTGCAATCCATACTCTGGCGGAACATTGAAAATGAGATTGAGGGCGCGACCTTTCGCCTTAATGACATTTATTGGAAGGAAACAGTTCCCGCGGGCGAGCGATTGCAGTTTCTGCGGTTCAAGGAGCGCAAATTTGGCCGCGGCTGCCTGGACCAATGGCGGCGGGAACAAAAAACGTTGCTCAAAAATCTGGAAGAAAAGCTGCTGCCCTACGAAATGATGCTGACGCATCTGCCTTTTATTCTCGAAGAATGCCCGCGTTTTGTGGATTTTGATTTATACGGGATGATCGAAAACTTTCTTTACTCGGGGCATTACGAGTTGCCGAAAGGCCACAAGGAAATCCGGCGGTGGCACGCCCGGATGAAAGCGGCCAAACGTTCTGATTTTGCATGAAAAACTACATCATTGACACCAACGTGCTGTTGCACGATCCGAATTCGCTTTTAAGTTTTGAAGACAACCAGGTGGTGATTCCCATCGAGGTGATCGAGGAAATGGACCGATTCAAACGGGAATCCTCGGAGTTGGGCCAGAACGCGCGCCAGGTATCGCGGATGCTCGACGGTTTCCGGGGCGAGGGCCACTTGAGCGAGGGCGTGAAACTGCCCAACGGCGGGCAATTGAAAATCATTTTCCACAAGAACGGCGCGGAAAAAAACAGCCATGCCATCCTGGCCAGCGATTCGGTGGACAACCGGATACTGTCCCTGGCGGCCAGCGTCCAAAAATCGCAGCCAAAGAATCCGACCATTTTGGTATCGAAAGACATCAACCTGCGCATCAAGGCGGACGCCATCGGTTTGTCGGCCGAAGATTATGAGACGGACCGGGTCTTCATCACGGACCTTTACACGGGGATGACGGAGATGCCGGTGAGTTCGGACAAGCTGGCGGCGTTTCGGGCGGATGACGAATTGGAATTGAGCGGGGGCAAGAAGTATTTTCCGAACGAGTATTGCACGCTGACAGACGAGGCCAACTCGAAGAAGGCGTTGTTGACGAAAGTAGATGCCACGGGGACGAAGCTGGTCCCGATTGTTGATTCGCGGGACGGCGTTTGGGGCATCAAGCCACGGAACCGGGAGCAGCATTTCGCCTTTGACGCCCTGCTGGATGACCGGGTCAAACTGGTGACTTTGATGGGCAAGGCCGGCACGGGCAAGACGCTTCTGGCGATGGCGGCGGGATTGAAACGCGTGGTCAACGATCGGGAATTTCGCCGGTTGGTCGTGGCGCGTCCGACGATCTCGATGGGCAAGGAACTGGGATTTCTGCCCGGCTCGCTTGAGGAGAAGCTTGCGCCGTGGATGCAGCCAATCCATGACGCGCTGGAGATGTTGAGCGATCTGAACATGGGCAACGACCACCGTCGCAGCGCCGACTTGATGCGCAGCGGCAGCATTGTCGTCGAGGCGTTGAGTTATATCCGCGGGCGGAGCATCGCCAACCAATTCATGATCATTGACGAGGCGCAAAATCTCACGCCGCTGGAAGCCAAGACGATCATCACGCGTGTCGGGAACGGCACGAAGATTGTCTTTACGGGCGATCCCTATCAGATAGACAATCCGTATGTGGATTCGTCCTCGAATGGGTTCAATTACGTCGTCAGCCGGTTTCGGGACCAGGCGATTGCGGCGCATATTGAATTGCAAAAGGGGGAACGATCGGAACTGGCGGAACTGGCGGCAAACATTTTGTAAGGCGGTGGAACAAGCGGCGAATTCGGGCCTCGCAATGACCGGGCGCCGGATGGAATAATTTAGTTGACAAAATCGGACGGCAAACCGATTTTTTAGCAGAAGCTTGATTAGCGCCTATGCGGGGCGACGTCAGCAGGAAGTGGAATATGATCTCAAACGAACGACCATCACCATTCGGGCGGCGGCCATACCAGGGTTACAGCCAGCCGAAGCCGCCGGTCCAGGAAGACACGCTGAAAAGCGAGCGAATTCAGATCGAGCGCAAGAGCTTTATGTTCACGCTCAAGGAGAATCCGCGCGGACGGTTCCTCCGCATCACCGAAGACGTCGGCGGACGTCGCGACAACATTATCGTTCCCTCGACCGGTCTGGCGGAATTTAAACGGATCGTGGATGAAATGGTGAAAGCGGCCGGTGAAATACCGGAGAAAAAAGAGCCGGCATAATCCGGACGAATCAGTTCGCCCTGGTCTTGCGGTTTCGCCGTTTGGCCGTTGGATTTTTGCGCGGTTTCAGCCGCGCGGCATCGCCCCACAACCCCTCCAAATCATAATGGTCCCGCACGTCCGCGCGCATGATGTGGACAATCACGTCAAAGAAGTCGAGCACCACCCAGGCGCCATGCACCGAGCCGTCCCGGCGCACGGGACGCAAATCGTACTGGTCGCGCAACTGGCCGGTGATTTCTTCGACAATCGCGCGCAGATGCGGCTCGCTGGTTCCGGAGGCAATCACGAAATAGTCCGTCACGGAAGACAATTCACGGACGTCGAGCACCACGATGTTTTCCGCCTTTTTGTTGTCCGCGAATTCGCGGCAAAGCTGGGCAAGTTTTGTTGAATCCACGCGCAAGAATTTAAACGTCCGAATTCAAAGATAAAGCCGATTGTTGCGGATGGCCTCGGCCACGGCGGGCGGCGTGAGGTTTTCGACCGGCAGGTTTGCCTTGATTCGCGCCCGGATTTGCGACGACGAGATTTCCGCGGGAAAACCTTTGAGGATGGTTCCGCGAAAGGGTTTCGGGAAATCAGCGGACATGTGGCCGGGGCGGGGGACGGCGACAAACTCCGCCATTCCGGCGAGCGCCGGGGCGTCCCGCCATTCGTTCAATTTGGGAACATTGTCAGCGCCGACGAGATAAAACAATCTCGCCGCGGGAAACCGGTCCGCGTAGTCGCGGACGGTTTCAATGGCATAGGAAACGCCGCCGCGGCGGATTTCCTGGGCATCAATTTCGCACCGGGTCTTTCCGGCAAGGGCCAGGCGGAGCAATTTCACCCGGATTTGGGCGGGCGCCATTTCGTTTTCCTGCTTGAAGGGTGATTGCGCGGCTGGAACGAAAAACAGCCGGTCCAAACTCAGTTCTTCAATGGCCGCCTGGGCC
>DATJSQ010000279.1:0-2893 GCA_035503995.1 Verrucomicrobiia bacterium
TTTTGCTCTCGAAATCGAGGCCGGCGGAGAAGCCCAGGAATTCGTGGGTGGGCCGGGCGTAGCAGTAAATGCAGCCGTGCTCGCAGCCCCGATAGGGGTTCAGGCTGGCGTTGAAGCCGATATCCGGGCTGTCATTGTAGGCAATCGCCGTTTGGCTGTGGTCAACGAGAAATTGTGTGCGAGGTAGAACGTCCTCCTCCGGGTTCCAATCAGGCCCTGGTTCAAGATGGAGTTTCTCGAACCGGTTGGCCGGATTTTCCGCCGCGCCCCGATGGGCCGAACTTGTTTGTTCCGCATGCACGAAGCCACTCTATCACAAGGCGCAAGCCCGGTTATTTCGCGGGCTTGACCGTAAACGCCACAAAACGACTCTTATGCACCGCAACGTGATGTTTGCCGTAAAGCCAATGCAATATCCGGGTTTAAAAGACCTTCGGGCGCGACGAGGCGAAGAAACCGTTGAAACGGTTGGCAGTTCGGATGCCGCTTTCCACCGCGCTTGAGCGCGGTGTTAATGAGAAAACGATCCGTTCAAAATCGGATTTGCGCGCTTCCGTTGTTTACAACTTCCCCTTGGTGCTTGGCAATTGACCGGTAATGCGCGGGTCCCGCGCGCACGCGGCGTCCGTGGCCCGGGCAAATGCCTTGAAGAGCGCCTCAACAATATGGTGCGGCTCATCGCCGTACAAAAGTTCGAGATGCAAATTGCACCGCGCTTCGTTGGTGAACGCCTGAAAAAATTCCCGGGCCAGCCCAAACCGAAACGCGCTGGACGCATCTTGGTTCTTTTCCGCGGCGGATAGTTTCTTTTGGGAAAACCTGTCCAGTCCGCGCCAGACGAGATGCGGCCGCCCCCCAAAATCCACCACGCACCGCGCCAGGCATTCATCCATCGGCACGTACGCCTCGCCGGTGAATGGATTCCGCGGATCAAATCCGGCGCCGTACCGGCGAATCCCTTTTTTATCGCCCAACGCCGTGGCAAATGCCTGTCCCAGGGCCAGCCCGCAATCCTCCACGGTGTGATGCGCATCCACTTCCAAATCGCCTTTGCATTTCAATTGCAGGCCGATTACGGCGTGCCGCGCGAACAGCGTGAGCATATGATCAAAAAATGGAATCCCGGTACGTACCGACGATTTGCCCTTGCCATCCAAATTCAGACTACCGGAAATCCGGGTTTCTTTGGTGGTTCGCGAAATGATTGCCTGCCGCGTTTTCATCAGCCCATTGAATCAAAAGTTGCTGCAAAAAACAAAACGTTTTAGCCGTAGCGATGCAGTCGGGAAGGATGCGCCTGCGCCGCAGCGTCCAAGCAATCCGGCCACTGGTCGCGTCTTAACTTTCGGGGAAACCGTTAGTTGGCGGAAACGTTTTTCTCGGCAGCCAGCTTATGTTCCAGGTCAGCAATGTGCCGGTCCACATCATCCGGCGTGGGCGAAGCCGGGCGCGCCAATTGCCAGCGGGCAAGGGCCGCCCGGTAATTTCCGGCAGCCTCCTCGAGATTGGCCAGATGCACCTGGAGTTGTTCGTAAATGAAGCGGTCGTCAAAGTTTTGATTCGCCATATTCAGCCGCTCGGACAACGGCTTGCCGGGCGCCTCCGCCCGCCAGGTCCGCAAGGCCGCCTCCCAAATCGTCCGCGCCCGCGGAATGTTATGATAGCTCTCAAAATAGACCCGCCCCAATTCAAACAGCAATTGCGGATTACCCGGATTATATCGCAACCCTTCACGCAACACCTGCTCGGCTTCGCCGGTTTGATTCAACCGCGTCCTCAACCAAAACGCCGTCACCACAAATGTTTTGACATCCTCCGGGTCCAGTTCGGCGGAGAGTTTCAGCCACGGCAGTATCTCCTTCACCTCGGAACTCGTGCTCAAATCACCGGTCGGCCCGCCCTCATCCAGATGCGTATGACGGTTCGGAATGAAATGGCGGCCAAAGGCGTCAATCCAATCGCGCGGCTTGCCCATGAATCCCGTCTCATCCCCTGAATTGTGACTCGCCACCGCCCCGGTGTCTTCCGCCATATGCGGCGTTTCAAAAGCCTGGTTGTTGTCAAAAATCGTCGGATAATAGCCGCTATGGTAATACTCGTCCGCGGTCACAAAGGCGCTGTTGGCGAAAAGCTCGCGGCTGTCATCCAATAAATTTCCCCAAAAATCAGCCGACAAGGAGCGGTTGAACGACAGCGCCTCAAACTGTGGTTGCAGCCAGGCGGCAAACCCGAAACAGAGTACGAGCAGCGCCACCAAGGTCAAAGGCAATGTCCGGGCCGAATTCATCGTTAGTTCACGGCCTTGCGGCGAAACACCAGGCACGCGGCGGCAAGAAAAAATGCCGCATACGCCGCCCCGTAAATCGCCGCCAAGCCGATGTATCGCCAGTCAATCATCGGCCAGTCGTGAATGATCAGTTTCCGCATGTCAAAAAACTCCAGGTGCGGAATGACAAAATAGATCGCATACACAATCGTCTGCCACGGCTTTTGCAGCGAGAGGGCCACGACGTCCAGATACCGGCCCACAAACAAAATGCCACCGACGACGACGAAACAAATGGTGGCGTTGGAGGACGGCGCGGCAAAGACCAGTGAGCCAAGGAGCGTCAGGGCAATGACCACTCCCAGTGCCACCCAATGCATCAATCCGGCCTGCAGATAATTCAACACCGGCCAATCATGCTCGCGGCTGGCCGACAACGCCCCAAAAAACACGTAAAAACAAAGCAACGCCAGTCCGCAGGCGACCCAGCAACCGAGAAATTTTCCCAATATCAGTTGCGAACGGCTCAACGGCTTGGCCAGCAACGGCAGCAGCGTCCGCTGCTCCCGTTCGGCCGGGATTTGCCGCGCCGCCGTCGTAATGGCGATGACCAGCGAGGAAATCCAT
>DATJSQ010000280.1:0-11340 GCA_035503995.1 Verrucomicrobiia bacterium
TAGCATCGCTTCGCCTAGTTGTAAATGTTATTTATTGACACTTCCTAATTATGATTCCCTTGGGTTCGAATGCGGAGGGTACGGTGGGGCAGCTGCCTGTGTTGTTGCGTGTGCTTTGGAATGCCAATGGTGTGATTTGACTGGACCTGGAATCGGGCTATGCTGGGCTTTATGTGGCGGACTTTGTGGGGTAGCGTGTTGCATGGACCAAGACGATCCATGCCCGAATCCTGGACCGCGGCACTACCATAAAGTTAACCATAGATGGGTTCCTGATTCCAGATAAAAAAACCAAAATGTCGAGTTAAATATGAATAACAATCAAACAAAATCTATTTTAGTAATTAGATTAGCAATTAGGTTCGCTGCAATGGCTATTGCAATGTTTGCCTCAATTTATGGCGAGAATAAGATCAATAGCTTATCGAGCACTAATTTACGCAACGGTATAATATTCTTTTTGATATTTTTCTTCGTTTATACGTTGATAAATTTTTCTACATTGTTTTTAAAGCGAAACAAAAACAATGCTAAGGAGGTCTTTTAGTCTTTTACCACCGGACGCTATTCTCCTTGTGAGACAAGGGACTTGGCGTAACAGGGGTGATGCAGGTGCATCGGCCCAGGTCATAACCGTCGTCGTCCAGCGCCTATGACGCTTACGACATCCAGTTGTTTTTTCGCGGCCAGTATCGGCCAATCGCGGTAAATCGCGTCCAGTAACGGCGGCCGGATATTCGGCATCGTTCAGCCTGTTTCAGGCAAATTCGGCAGAGGACACCAACCCCTTGCCGTGTGCGTAACATATCTCGAAAGGGCGCTGTTCCTGAAATGGAAAAGCCAATGTTCCGTAAGCGTCCGGCAGGGTGCATGTAGCTGATCGATGGATGAAGTGGGTAAAGTGGGGCATGAAAGATTCCTATTCTTAATCATTGGCGCGAAAGGAATGAAAGAATTGAACCAGTGGCGATGATAACATCAAGATTTATCATTTGCCGCCTGTCCAACCATTTCCAAAATTTCCTGCAAGGGGATTCGTATCCAGGCCGGACGCTCCTTGAGTTCGTAACCGATTTCGTAAATGGCCTTGCGGAGCAGGAAGGCATCAGTGAGGACCTGAAAGCTGGTTTCATCGGCCGGCAGAAATCGTGCGCCGGCCGCGGCGTGGCGATAGGCGTTGAAATAGATGGCCCCCACCCAGCGCGCCCAAAAGCGGGTCCACGAAATGGTTTGTTGCGATTGTTCCGGGGACAGATTACCCCGCTCGATTTGTTTCAACAGGCCGGCATAAGCGGCGTAGTGAAAAGACTCAATCATTCCGGCGACGTCGTTCAAGGGCGAGCGTTTCAGGCGGCGTTCGCTCACGGCCACGGACGGTTCGCCCTCGAAATCAATGATGAGATAATCCTTGCCGGTATAAAGCACCTGTTCCAGATGAAAATCGCCGTGGTTGCGAATGCGGTCACAGTCCATCCGGCGTTCATACACAGCGCGAAAACGTTTGATAATTTCGGGTTCAAGGAGGAGGGCCTTCTGGGCCTGCGGCTGAATTTCCGCGGGCAGATTTTTCAGGTTCCGGTTGAGCAATTGAAAATTCTGCCGGGTGAGATTTCGCATGGATTGGAAAAGGGCGCGTTGGGAATGCGGGGTGAACGGTTCAGGGGCGAAGTTTGGATTTTCGGTGTTGCCGGCGAGGGCCAAATGCATGGCGGCGGTGCGTTCGCCGAGGGCGCGAACGCTTTCGACATAGGTATCAATCACGTGGCGGGCGAGTTCAGGCAGTTCCGCGACGGCGGCGGACAGTTTGGTGACACTGTAGGTTGGCACTGGCGGGACGCGCTGCTCCGGCGGCAGGGTTTGCACGCGCTCATAAAATTTCCCCAGCGCATCGAGGGTGTAATCCCACGCATTTCTGGTCTTGGTCACATAAGCCGTAAGGACGGCCAGGGTACGCGGTTCCTCGCGGCCGGAACGATATTCCAGCGCGCCGGCCAGAGGCGGCGAGAATGGGAATTTCTGCGCGGTGAGGAACCGAAGGATTTCGAGGTCGGGATTGGCGCCGAAATCGAGGCGACGAAATAATTTCAAAATGACCTTGTCGCCGAAAATGACGGAGGAATTGTTGTGCTCGGCGGAGAGAATGGCGGGTTCGAGGACGGCGGTGTTCTCACCGGTTGCATTTTTGAATTCCAGGGTCTGGCTCGCATCGAGCAAGCCGAACCGACCATCGAGATTTTGCCGGTCGGCGATCAATTGGAGGAGTGCCCGTGGCAATTCGCGGCCTGCGAGGGCGTCGTAAAGCACGCCGGACCGTCCGGCCTGGGTGAAGTTGAGACGCGCGATGACAAGGGGCGCCAAATCCCGGGCAATCGCCTCCGCCGCTTCGCCGACGGCGCAGGCCAGCGGCAGCGCGTAGATGTCGGGGTCGCCCTGGAGGTATTCGGTTTGGGCGAAAATAATGAAGGTTTTGTCGTTTGAGGAAAGCGGGACGCGGATGATTTCCTGGACGCGGACATTTTTGATGCGGCGGGATTTATCGGCGAACCAGGGACGGGAAGGGAGCCAGCGTTGGAGGGCGCGTTCGAGTTGAGCATGGTGGCGCTCGTCAAAAATTTCCTCCCAATCATTGGCGATATTGAGGACCGCGCGGACATCGGACGGGCCGGCCATTTCTCCATCGGTTTTTGGCTCGAGGGAAAACCAATAAAATGAGTGAGGCCCAAGGGTGAGGAAATAGGGTTTGTCGGTGATGGGCGGAAATTCGGCGCGACCGAAGAGTTCGACGGGAACGAGGGTTTGAAAGGCGGCCAAATCCAATTCCACGGGTTGGACAAATCGGGACAGGTTTGCGACGACCAGGATGATTTCGTTTTGGTAGCGGCGGATGCATGCGAAAATTTTGCGGTTTTCGGGATGGAGAAATTCAATGCTGCCACGGCCAAAGGCGTTTTGGCGCTTGTAAAGCGCGATGACCCGGCGCATCCACCATAACAGGGAATAGGTGTTGCGTTCCTGGACCTCGACGTTGACGGCTTCGTAGTGATTTTCGGGATCGAGGTTGATGGGCAGGTAAAGGCTTTGCGGATTGGCGCGGGAGAACCCGGCATTTTTGTCCGCGCTCCATTGCATTGGGGTGCGGACGCCGTTGCGGTCGCCTAGATAGATATTTTCGCCCATGCCGATTTCGTCACCGTAATAGATGACAGGGGTGCCCGGCAGCGAGAGGAGCAAGGCGGTGAGGAGTTCGATGCGCTTGCGGTCGTTGCCGACGAGTGGGGCGAGGCGGCGGCGGATGCCGAGATTCAGCCGCGCCCGCTGCACGTGCGCGTACATGCGATACATGTAATCGCGCTCCTCGTCGGTGACCATTTCCAACGTGAGTTCGTCGTGATTGCGAAGAAAGAGCGCCCATTGCGCTGTTTCGGGAATTGGAGGCGTCTGCTCGAGGATATCCACGATGGGAACGCGGTCTTCCATCCGGAGCGACATGAAGAGGCGCGGCATGAGCGGGAAATGAAAGGCCATGTGGCACTCATCACCCTTGCCGCCGCCGAAGTATGCGACGGCGTCCTCCGGCCATTGATTGGCCTCGGCCAGCAGCATTTTGTCGCCGTACTTTTCATCCACATGCCGACGGAGTTTTTTTAGAAATTCATGAGTTTCGGGCAGATTTTCGCAACTGGTGCCTTCGCGTTCGTAGAGATAGGGCACCGCGTCCAGCCGCATTCCATCCACGCCCATGTCGAACCAGAAATCCAGCACCTTGATCATTTCTTCATGGACGGCGGGATTATCGAAATTCAGGTCGGGCTGGTGCGAGAAGAAACGGTGCCAATAAAAAGCGTTGGCGTGGGCGTCCCAAGTCCAATTCGACACTTCCACGTCTTTGAAGATGATGCGGGCGCTTTTGTATTTTTCGGGCGAATCGTTCCAGACATAAAAGTCGCGGAAGGTGGTCGCGGGCGGCGAACGGCGGGCGCGCTGAAACCAGGGATGCTGGTCGGACGTATGGTTCATCACCAGCTCAGTGATGACCCGTAATCCGCGACGGTGGGCTTCGCGGAGGAAGACTTTGAAATCCCCGAGGGTGCCGTACATCGGATGCACATCGTAGTAATCCGCGATATCATAGCCGTCGTCCTTGAGCGGCGAGGGGTAAAAAGGCAACAGCCAGATGGCGGTGACGCCGAGGTCGCGCAGATAGTCCAGGCGGGTGGTCATGCCGCGAAAATCGCCGGTGCCATCACCGTCACTGTCCTGAAAGGCGCGGACGTGGACTTCGTAGATGACGCCGCTCTTATACCACATCGGGATTTTTTCCGGGGCGGTGGGCGACGGTCTTTGGTCTGAAAGAATGGCTGCCGTTTCGGCGGGCACGCGGGCAAGCTCCTTTTCAGCAATCATCGGTGCAATATCCGGAGGCGAATTGCAGTTGTCAACCTGTCTTCAATACGTCAGCAATTCCAATTCGCGCAGGCCTTCATTGCCCAATTGCCAACGGCCGCCGCGTCTGACGACGAGATGGCAGCAGGGGTTGGCGAGCGCATTGGGTTCATTGACGGAGAGCAACTGATATTTGGCGGGGCTTTTGATTTCCGACGCCGCGCGGGGCATCAGGGCAAAGGCGACGCCGTTGAAGTTCAGGGCAATTTCGTATCCGGCGATTCCCTCGCGTTGGGCGATTGGATTTGGCAACACGAGCATGGGGTAGCGTTTCAGGTAGGGAAAATTCGTGGCGCGGACGAGCACGCGGCAAAGTTCGGTCTGGCCGCGGAGAAAATTGAGCAGATTAAATCCATTGGGATTGTGCTCCTGAAGCAAAATTTCGCGGTCGTCGAGGCCATTAAGATTCTGGCCGTTCCATTCGCCGTGATCGTTGCGCTCGCCGGGCGAGGCGATTTTGAACCAGGAAGCGAAATTGTCGTTGACCAGGACGTTCAATTCAAAATGCACGTGCGCGCGCCATTGGGCAATGACCTCGGCATTCGAGGTGCGTCCCATGGTGGCGATCACTTCGCCGGCTTTAACGGGTTCACCGACGAACAGCCCGGGCCGGGGGGCGCTCAAGTGCGCGTAGAGCGAGTAAATTTCAATTCCCTGGATGACGTGGCGGATGACGATGTAATTGCCGTAGTTGGAAAGGGAGGGGCGGCGGTTAATGTAAACGACGGTGCCGTCGGCGGTGGCCATGATGGGGTCTGTAGGCTCGCCGCGGCGGTCGGTCTGCAGATGGCGAATGTCGAGGCCTTCATGGAAGCGCTGGCCGTTGTCGCGCACGCAGCCGAAGCTGCCGCTGGTCCACGGTTTGTCCGGCTCAGTGGGCGCGAAAAATTTCAGTTCCGCCCCAGGCACATAGAGGAAATGGTTGGCGGTGGGAAATTGAAAAGGCGTTTGCGCAAAGAGATTCGCGAAAAAAAGTAAAATTGCCGTGAGAACGAATACCTTGGAAATTCGGGGCATGTTACCCCGGCTCCGGCGCCGGCGTTGACACGAAATCATTGAAGCTGCCCTTTTTGGTCTTTTTTGATGACGTTGGCCAGGCCGAGGACAAACTGATCGGCTTCGGTTCGCGACATGTCCGGCGTAAAGATCAACGTGCCGTTGTAAATGCGCTGCGTAATCATGGGGGCAGCGAGCCAGCGGCCCACGGAGTGTTTTTTCGTTCCCCACTGGCCGAAAATGGCGAGGTGTTTGCCGAGGTACGAGGCGGTATATTGTTCGAGAATCATGGAACTGCTTTCGTCGAAATTGAATTGGATGGCGAAGCCGCCTTCGGTGTTGATGAGCTTGGCGGCGACGAGATTGGCTTCGGTGAAGAGCGGTTCCTTGTCAATGGTCAGCGAGATTGGGTCAGCGCGAAAAATGGAGATGGACTGGGTGGTTTGGGGGTTGTCGGCCTCGGCCTCGAGATGAATGCGAACGGCGCTGGTCTGTTTTTCTTTTTGTTTTTTTTCGGTTTGGCAACCGCAAAGAAGCGCCAGGGCCAGCGCCAGCGCGAAATAGAGATTGAACTGTTGTCTGCAAAATTGCATAGTGACATCACAAAACCGCATCACGCGAAGAAAGTAAAGCATTATGGGAAGACAATACAACAAAGTCATCAAGCGCAAACGTCGCGCGAATTATCTGAAACGCAAGGCCGTGCGAGTCAAAGTGAAAAAAACCGCGCCGGCCGCGGTGGCGTAACATTCGGCAAAAAAACAGAGGCCGCCCGAGAATTCGGGCGGTTTTTTTGTTTAATAGACAAAAAGAACTTGTTCACCGCGGTCACTTTTCAAAGGAAATGGCTGTGAATAATTTTTATTGGGACGTTGAAAATGCCCGGTTTTATTGAGGAAACCGCGTGGTTCACCATTTATTTGGAGGATTGGAGCGGTGAACAAGCTGTTCATATCAATTGATTGAAAGGAACGGGAAATTTGGTAGGATGTTTTCAGTTCATTGAAAGAACGATGCGGTTGGCGAAGGGTAAAACTAACGTTGGCCGTATTCAGGATAATCCCGGGTGACCGGGGAAAAGTCGGGCCAGGTTGATTGGTTCGGCTCCTCTTAAACGACCGAAAGGTTAGCGGCGGAGGCAAAATTCACCGGTTCTTCTGGCGCGTTCGCGCGCGCCAAATGCGAATGGAGGGCCGGCGGCGCGGGGCGATGAGAAACCGTTCCGGGTCGAGTGAAGTAGTTCAGGCAGGTTTCGAGTCTGGGCGAATCGCAGTTGCCAAAGCAGGCAGTGGTTGCTACTGCGTATCAACACGGTGCGGACGGCTCTGGCGGATCCAATAAAAAAAGTTGAGACCGCCAAATGAAAAACGCCGAAAGGCGGGCAAAAAGAGAGTTCGCAGCGGGAAGGACACGACGGCTGGGCAGGCCGCGTGAAAAAACTTCCGAAGGCCGGCGATGTTAAAAACGGCACCGCTGGACTGTGAGAAAAGCAATCTGTGAGTGAAGAGGCGAGACCCGTGGCATCGGGCGAACGCGCTGCCAAAAGCGGCGGCTGACCCGGAGCCAAGTGGTTAAGACGCGAAACAAATCGCAGGCGTGTCTTGACCTGGTTCGCAGGCCGGTGGCCGCAACCACCAGTTGAAGCGAGCTGAAAAGCCTCACTCGAAATTCAGCGACCGAAAGGCGCTGGACGGCCCTGCCACGAGGCCGAAACTCCGCTTGCCGTGGAGAATGGCGTCGGGAAACCGGCAGCCCCCGAGAGGGGAGCGTCTAATGCCGGTCCGGGAAAGAGAGAGTGACGAACTCCCATCCCCCATTCGTCCCTGCCCGACCGAAAGGTCGGGCGGGGACTTAATGTTTTTTTGGGGGGCGGCCTTTCGCCTCTCGAATGCATTGGGAGCAGAGTGGGGAAACATTTCAACGCTCAACATTCGACCCCCGGCGCCGAAGGAATGGCGCAAATTTCTTATCCTTGGGTGTTCGGTCCCGCCGTGCGGATTGAAAGTTCCCATTTTAGCGATTCCCTGGAGTAAAAAAATTACTTGCCCCGACGGCCCTTTCGGCGCAATTTGGCGAAACGAATCAACCAAAGAGAAAATTATGGGACGCATCTACAACAACATCGTTGAAACCGTTGGCCGCACGCCGTTGGTCAAGCTGAACAAGGTCACCGCCGGAGTGCCCGCCACCATCCTTCTGAAGTGCGAATTTTTCAATCCGCTCTCGAGCGTCAAAGATCGCATCGGCATGTCAATGATTGAAGACGCTGAAAGGCGGGGCATCTTGAAACGCGACACGGTGATCATCGAGCCGACCAGCGGCAACACGGGCATCGCGCTGGCGTTTGTTGCGGCGGCGAAGGGATACAAATTGATATTGACGATGCCCGAGACGATGTCGTTGGAACGGCGGACGCTGCTGGCGATGCTCGGCGCGAAATTGGTGCTGACGCCCGGCGCGGAGGGGATGAAAGGGGCCATTGCCAGGGCCGAGGCGCTGGCCAAGGAAACGCCCAATTCATGGATTCCGCAGCAATTTGAAAATCCGGCCAACGTGGAAATTCATAAGAGAACCACCGCGGAAGAAATTTGGAACGATACCGATGGCAAGGTGGACATCGTCGTCGCCGGGGTGGGGACGGGCGGCACCATCACCGGGTGCGTTGAGGTCATCAAACCCCGCAAGCCGTCTTTTGTTGCCATTGCCGTTGATCCCAAGGATTCGCCGGTGATTTCGCAAACGCTGGCCGGCCAGCCGCTCAAGCCTGGTCCGCACAAGATCCAGGGGCTTGGGGCGGGGTTCATTCCCAAGAACCTTCATCTGAAAGATGCCAACGGTAATTCGCTCATCACCGAGGCCATCCAGGTGTCCAATGACGACGCGTTTGCCATGGCGCGGCGGCTGGCGAAGGAAGAGGGGATTTTATGCGGGATTTCGTCGGGGGCCAATGTGGTGGCCGCGATTGAGGTGGGGAAACGGCCTGAGAACAAAGGCAAGCTGATAGTGACGATTGCGCCCTCCACCGGCGAGCGATATTTGAGCACGCCGCTGGCGGCAGAAGCCCGGGCGGAAGTGGGCGGTTAAAAAAGCTGAATGGATGGGTTTTTTTCAAGGGACGAAGCGGTTAAAAATAGTTGTTGCGCCTTGAGGCATTTTAGCGTAATTAATGGGTGTCGAAGGTTTTAAGAGCTTCGCCTTGATGCAAAGGCGGTGCTGCTTCCCAAGATTCCGCAATTCAATGTTCGGGTATTCAGCCTTCGAAGACATAACATATGAGCAGTTCAGAAAATAACGGCGAAAAGTCCGCCAATTACGGTTCGGGCTTTTTGGAGATCTCCGAGAAAGGCTTCGGCTTTTTGCGGACGGCACAGAACCATTATCATCCCAAGCCCACGGACATCTTCGTGACGCCGGACACCATCCGGCGGAGCTTTTTGCGCGAGGGAAGTTTTATTGAAGGACCGACGCAGCCGCCGCACCGCGGCACCAGTCCGCAGCTCAAGGCGGTGGAAAAAGTCAACGAGATGACATTCGACGAATACACGAAAGCCGTGCGTTTTGAGAATCTTACGACGATTGATCCGATTGAAAAATTCAGCTTGGAGACGAAATCCGATTTGATCGAGACGCGAGTGATTGACCTGGTGACGCCGATTGGCAAGGGGACGCGGGGCCTGATTGTGGCGCCGCCGCGGACGGGGAAGACGACCATCTTGAAGCAGATTTGCAACGCGGTGACCACGAACCATCCGGATGTTTTCGCGTTGGTGCTGCTCATTGACGAGCGTCCCGAAGAAGTCACGGATTTTCAGCGCTCGGTCAAAGCCGAGGTGGTTGCGTCATCCAATGACATGGATTTGGAGACGCACGTGCGGCTTTCGCGATTCACGATTGAGCGGTGCCGGCGGATGGTGGAGAGCGGGCGGGACGTTTTCGTTCTGATGGATTCGCTGACGCGCATCGCCCGGTCGTACAACAGCGTGCATGGCGGGAGCGGACGAACGATGACCGGGGGTGTGGATGCGCGCGCGCTGGAAATTCCGCGGAAGATGTTCGCGTCGGCCCGCAAGATTGAGAACGGGGGTTCGCTTACCATTTTGGCGACGGCGCTGATTGATACCGGGTCGCGGATGGACGAATTGATTTTTCAGGAATTCAAGGGCACGGGCAACATGGAGTTGATCCTGGACCGAAAGCTTTCCGACCGGCGGTTGTTTCCGGCCATTGACATCCCGAAATCGGGCACGCGCAAAGAGGAAAAGCTTTTCCCGGCCAAGCAACTGGAGGCCGTGCGCAAATTGCGCCGGACGATGGTGGATTTGAACCCGATTGAGGCGATGGAGACCCTGGTGGCCGCGCTCAAGAAGCACAAGACGAACGACGAATTGCTGGCCAAGCTGGACAAGGGGTCGTAAGGGACCCCGAGGGCTTGCGGCAATGCCGGCGTGTTGGCGTCGTCTGGAAATGCCGCCAAAAAAATTTGTCCGCAATAAATCCGATCTTCGGCGCATGTTGCATGAACCCGGCGGTCAAAGAAAAAGCGTTTCTTTACTCGCGCCCGCCTTTGGAGCGAATGGTGCGCATCCACCAGGCCATTCAGTCCGGTCATTTTCCGAACGCCAGCAAGCTGGCGGCGGAAATCGAAGTGGCCACGAAGACGATTCATCGGGACATCGAATTCATGCGCGACCGGTTGAACCTGCCGATTGAATTCAATTCGAGCCGCAACGGTTATTTTTACGCCGGCGAGGTCAGTGCGTTTCCCACGATGCAAATCACGGAGGGCGAGCTATTCGCCCTGGTTGTTGCCGAGAAGGCGTTGCAGCAATACCGCGGCACCAGTTTTGAAAAACCGCTGCTTTCGGCCGTCAAAAAAATGGAGCAGGCCCTGCCCGACACGATTTCTCTCAATCTGGCGGACATCGAGCAGACCATCTCGTTCAGGACTCGCGCCGAGCCGATCCTGAACCTGAATGTTTTCGACGCGCTGGCCAAAGCCGTGGCGCGGCGGCATCAGCTTGAATTGAGTTATCGCAAGCCCGGGGCAAAGACTCCGGAGATGCGAATCGTTGATCCTTATCATTTGGCCAATGTGAATGGGGAGTGGTTCCTGTTCGCCCTGGACCACGCGCGCAAGGACTTTCGCAAATTTGTTCCCGCGCGGATTTTGGAAATCAAGCAAACCGGAAAAACGTTCGAACGTTCCAAGAACTTTTCCCTGGAAAAGGAACTGCGCGACAGTTTCGGAGTCCATTCCGGGGAAGGGGAATACGAAGTGGTCCTGCGCTTCAATGCGCGGGCGGCGGATTACATTCGCGAGAAGAAGTGGCATGAGTCGCAGCAATTGCGCGAACTGAAGGGCGGGGGAGTGGAATTGAAATTGAAACTTTCGAGCCTGGTGGAAATTGAGCGGTGGATTTTGAGCTGGGGCGGTGACGCCAGGGTTTTGAAACCGCGCAAGTTGGGGGAGGCGGTGCGCGCGGCGGCGCGGAGGTTGCTTGGTCGGGAGATACGTGTCAACCTTGCGCACAGATGACGACGGCCAATAAAGTCACCATTCTCCGCATTTTATTGATTCCGTTTTTTGTCGTGGAACTTATTTACTACGTCCGCACGGGAAATGAAGTCCACCGGTTGTTTGCCATTCTGTCGTTTGCGATCACGGCCATTTTAGACGGGGTGGATGGTTATATCGCGCGCCGTTACAACCAGAAAAGCGAGCTGGGCGCGATTCTTGATCCTCTGGCGGACAAATTATTGCTCGTCTCGGCGGTGGTCACGTTGAGTTTTAATAATGCGCCGTATCTGCGGCAGATTCCGCTTTGGCTGACCGGCACGATCATTGGACGCGACGCAGTGCTCGGCATCGGCTGGGTAGTCATTCATTTGGTCGTTGGCAAA
>DATJSQ010000281.1:0-25335 GCA_035503995.1 Verrucomicrobiia bacterium
TGGATGGTTACTTCGAATCGGGCACACGACCCAAACGCGCGCGCCTGCATTTTTCACAAGACCCCGTCCTCGCGGTCGCGTGAAAATAGTTTTCTCCGCGCCTTTGCGTCGCTGCGGTAAATCCAGTTTTGCCGCATTGACGTCAAACCGCATTGCGATTAATTTTCCAGCATGAGCACGGTTGCTGAAATCAAGGCCGCGATTGACCAACTCACGCCCCAGGAGCGTTGTGAGTTGGAGGCGTGGCTGCATCCGTTTGAGGACGACGATTGGGACCGCCAGATGAAACAAGACGCCAGGCCCGGCGGCAAACTCTGGACACTGGCCGAGGCGTCAAAAAAAAATGCCGCCGAAGGCAGATTGGTTGATTTTCCGGCCTTTGACAATAAATGAAGGCCAAGGCCGATCCGGAATTTTGGCGGCGTTACCATAAATTACCCGTGGAAATTCAAGCGCTGGCCAGAAAAAATTTCGCGCTTTGGCAGGACAACCCCTTTCATCCTTCGCTTCAATTCAGGGAGATTGGAAAGCGCCAATGGTCGGCCCGCGTTGGACTGCGTTATCGCGCTGCCGGCTATTTTCTCACGCCTGATCTTTTTGTTTGGACTTGGATCGGCACTCACGAAGAATACAACAAATTTTAGGCGCATGTCTCTGCTCGAAATCAAAAATTTAAAAATGGACTTCGGCCAAAACTCCGAGGCCTTGCGGGCGATTGACGACGTGTCCTTCAGCATCGGCGCGGGCGAAACAGTCTGCCTGGTCGGCGAAAGCGGTTGCGGCAAAACGGTCACCGCGCTTTCGATTGCCAGACTCGTCTCCACACCGCCCGCCAATTATGTGGGCGGAGAAATCCTCCTGAACGGACGCGATGTTTTGAAAATGTCCCGGCGCGAGTTGCGTGAAATCCGCGGCGGCGTGGTCGGTTATGTTTTTCAGGAACCGGGCGCGGCGCTCAATCCGGTCTTCCGCGTCGGTAACCAGATCAAGGAGTCGCTCAAATTGCACCGACCCGACAAGGCGACCAACGAGGAAGTCATCCGTCTCCTCAAACTCGTCGGCATTCCCGCCCCGGAATCGCGCATCCGCAATTATCCTTTCGAGATGTCCGGCGGCATGCAGCAGCGTGTGATGATCGCCATGGCCCTGGCGAGCGAACCCAATCTCCTCGTGGCCGACGAACCGACCACCGCCCTCGACGTCACCATTCAGGCGCAAATCTTGGATTTGCTCCGTGACCTCAAACATCGCCTCGGCATGGCCATCCTCCTCATCACGCACAACTTGGGAATTGTCGGAGACATGGCCGACCGCGTGGCGGTGATGTATGCCGGTCAAATCGTCGAATTGGCTCCGGCTGACAAATTACTGCGCCACCCGTTCCACCCCTACACCCGCGCGCTGATGGCAAGCGTTCCCAAATTACTCGGCGAGACCGACCGTCTATCCGCCATTCCAGGCAATGTGCCCCGCATCGGCAATTTCCCGCCGGGTTGCCGCTTCGCCCCGCGCTGCCCGATCGCCAGGCCCGAATGCTCGCAAAAAATCCCCGATCTGATCGAAGTCGAGCCGGGACGTTTCGTCCGGTGTCCGTTTTGGAAAAACGAATGGCGTTCTACGACGGCAACGCCAAATCAAGGCTGACTTTTTACCGGCGGCTCTCGCCCCTGCCATGACTTTTTCTCCCGGCCCATCGCATTGATTTGACTGTTCAGTCAATAATGATATTCTCTCTGAACGTGCGGTTGAACCAATCGCGCAATTTTAACTGACAACACAACCATCATGGGAAGACCGAGCGATGCCCGGGAAAAGCTGCTGCAGGTGGCTTTCGACCTCATTTGGAACCAGAGTTATGGCTCCGTAAGCGTGGACCACATTTGCGAGCGCGCCCACGTCAACAAGGGCAGCTTTTACCATTTCTTTCCGTCAAAATCTGATTTGGCCGTTGAAGCCTACGAAGAACATTGGCGCGAGAAACAACCGGAACTGGACCGGATTTTCTCCCCGCAAACTCCGCCCCTCGAGCGGCTCGAGCTCTGGTGCAAAGACCTCTGCGAGCGGCAGAGACAAAAAGCGAAAAAATATGGCCACGTCTGCGGCTGCCCCTACGCCAGCTTGGGAACCGAAGTCGCCACCCAGGACGAAAAGATTCGCGCCAAATCCGAGGAATTGATGGACCGCAACCTATGCTACCTTGAAAGCGCCTTGCGTGACGCCCAACGCGAACAGTTGATTTCCATTGAGCCCCAGGCCGGCGCAAAACGCATTCTCTCAATCTCCATGGGATTGCTCCTTTACGCCAAAGTCCATAATAATCTTAAAATCCTCGAGGAATTGACGCCGTCAGTCATGGACATGATTGGCGCCCGACTGACGGCTGCTTGAATACCCAATGACCTTGAACAGTTTACCGCATTTTGTTGACTAAACAGTTATTTACCGATCAAGCCGGGATGTTGAAAAGAGGATCAATTTTATCAACGCTTTCGATGCTTTAATCGCAAAATGATATGTGGATTGTCCTTTTAGCTCTGCGCCGGCCCTACACCTTCGTGGTGGCCGCGCTGCTCTTGATTATCGTCACCCCCTTCATTTTGACGCGGACCCCGGTGGACATTTTTCCGGCCATCAATATTCCCGTGGTGAGCATCATCTGGCAATATACCGGGCTGGACGCCAAACAGATGGAGGAGCGCGTCGTCTATCTCAACGAGCGCGCGTTGACCACCACGGTCAATAACATTGACCACATCGAATCCACCTCTTACTACGGCATTGGCGTGATTAAGGTCTTCTTTCAACCCAACGCTCCCATCGCGAACGCCGTCGCCCAAATCACGGCCATTTGCCAGACCGTGGTGAAACAAATGCCGCCGGGCATCACCCCGCCCCTCATCATCCAGTACAACGCCTCCACCGTCCCCGTTTTGCAATACAGTTTCAGCAGCACCAAAATGTCCGAGCAGCAATTGGCCGATGTGACCGGCAACTTGGTCAGAGTCGGCCTCGTCAGCGTCCCGGGCGTGATGATTCCCGGCGCTTACGGCGGAAGAACTCGCGTCGTCGCCGTGGATTTGAATCTCGCCGCCCTCAAAGCCAAAAACATCCAGCCCGAAGACGTCATCAACGCCGTCAATGCCCAAAACCTCGTCCTCCCCAGCGGCACCGCCAAAATCGGCCCGACCGAATATGCCGTGTCGGTAGACGCCAACGCGCGGATCATCAATGACCTCAACGATTTGCCGGTGAAAGTGATCAACGGATCCACTATCTATCTGAGGGACGTTGCCCAGGTGCATGACGGCTACACGCCGCAAAAAAACGCCGTCCGCTATGACGGCGTCCGCGCGTCGCTGCTCACCATCATGAAAGCCGGCAATGCCTCCACGCTCGACGTCGTTCGCGGCATCAAAAAAACATTGCCTGAAGTGATGAAAACGGTCTCGCCCGACCTGCACGCCGCGCAATTTGCCGACCAATCGCTGTTCGTCCGGGCGGCCATACAGGGCGTGCTTCGTGAAGGCATCATCGCCGCGGCCCTCACCGCGCTGATGATTCTGTTGTTTCTGGGCTCCTGGCGCAGCACATTTATCATCGCGGTCTCCATCCCCCTGTCCGTATTGTGCTCCATCGCCACCCTCAGTGCCCTGGGCGAAACGCTGAATTTAATGACGCTCGGCGGCATGGCCCTGGCCGTTGGCATTCTGGTGGACGACGCCACGGTCGCCATCGAAAATATCCATCGTCACATGGCCTCCGGGCAACCCCTGGACGAAGCCATCTTGAAAGGCTCCCAGGAAATCGCCCTCCCCGCCTTCGTTTCCACGTTGTGCATCTGCATCGTTTTTGTTCCGATGTTTTTCCTGACCGGCGTCGCGCACTTTTTGTTCGTGCCGTTGGCCGAAGCCGTTGTCTTCGCCATTCTCGCCAGCTACGTCATCTCCCGCACGCTGGTTCCAACCCTGGTGATGTGGTTCTACCGCAATGTTCAATTGCATGGCGAACATATCAGCGAATCCAAGGCTCCCATTTGGCTCCTGCCATTCGTCCGGTTCCAACGCGGTTTTGAAAGCGGCTTTGACCGCTTTCGCCATGGTTATCGCGCGTTGTTGGCCGCTTGCTTTGAACGCCGCGGCGCCGTCGCCGCGGTCATCCTGGCCTTTTGCGTCGCTTCATGGCTCCTGGCGCTCCCCCTCGGCAGGGATTTTTTCCCAAACGTTGACGCCGGCCAATTCCTCCTCCATGTGCGCGGCCCTACTGGAATGCGCATCGAGGAAACCGAACGCCTCTCCAGTGAAGTCAACCACGTCATCCATAAGGTCGTCCCGCCGGACGAACTCGGAGGTATCCTCGACAACATCGGCATCCCCAATTCTTCCATTAATCTCAGCTACAACACCAGCGGCATCATCGGCCCCTGCGACGCCGACATTCTCGTGTCGCTTAAACCAGGCCACGCCCCCACCGAAAATTATATCCGCGAATTGCGCCAGCAGTTGCCGTATGATTTTCCCGGCATTCTTTTCTATTTCCTCCCCGCCGACATCGTCAGCCAGACGCTCAATTTCGGACTGCCCGCGCCTTACGACGTCCAGGTGATTGGCCGCGATCCCGCAAACCATCACCTCGCCACCCGCCTGGCCGATGAAATCAAAAAAATCCCCGGCGCCGTGGACGTCCGTGTCAACCAACCCGATGATCTTCCCCAACTAACCGTCGAAGTCGAACGGGTCAAGGCGGCGGAACTGGGACTCACCGAGGCTGACGTCGCCGACGCCCTGTTGCTGGCCCTGAGCGGCACCTCGCAAGTCGAGCCGGTCTATTGGCTCGACACCGCCCTGGGCATCCAATACGTCATCAACGTCTATACCCCGCAGTATTGGATCAATTCAATGGCTCAACTCGAGGCCATGCCCATCAAGGTCGGCCAGGCCGACGACCAAATCCTCGCCAATGTCGCCACCATCAAACGCGTCGAAGTGCCCCTCGCCGTTTCCCATTACAACGTCCTGCCCGTCGTGGACGTTTACGGCGGCGTGGACGGCAGCGACCTCGGCAGCGTCCTGGACAAAATCCAACCGCTCTTGGACAAGGCCAGGAAGGACCTGCCGCGCGGCACCAGTATCATCTTGCGCGGCCAGGCCGAAACCATGCGCGCCAGTTACATTGGCTTGGGCATGGGTTTGGTTATGGCGATTGTTCTCATTTACTTCTTACTCGTCATTAACTTCCAAAGCTGGCTGGACCCCTTCATCATCATCACTGCCCTGCCCGGCGCCTTGGCCGGGGTTATTTGGGGACTGTTTCTGACCCAAACCACCCTAAGCGTTCCCGCCCTCATGGGCGCCATTATGGCCATGGGCGTCGCCACCGCCAACTCCGTTCTTGTCGTCACCTTCGCCCGCGAAAATCTTCGCGCCGGCAAAGACCCCGTCACCGCCGCCATCGAGGCCGGCGTCGGCCGCATTCGGCCCGTCACCATGACCGCCCTCGCCATGATTATCGGCATGTTGCCGATGAGCCTGAGCCTCGGCGAAGGCGGCGAACAAAATGCGCCGCTCGGACGCGCCGTCATCGGCGGACTCGTGCTGGCCACCATCGCCACGCTGGTCTTCGTCCCTATCGTCTTTAGTTTTATGCATCGCCATTACAAAGCGCCGCCAGCCAATCCAACGTTAAAGCAATGAACCCATCCTCACCTTCATCGCCGGCCGGCCCGCCGCCGGTCCGTTTGCGGCGCATCGCCGAAATCGCCGCCGTCCTCATCCTCATCGGTCTCATCGCCGGCTTCGCGCCCCGCTGGATGGCCCGCAATCGGTTGCTGGCCCGGACCAGGACCAATTCCAATTTGTTCGTCAGCATCATTTCGGCCGTGCCCGAGAAATCGGACCTCGGCACGCCCCTGCCCGCCGATGTCCAGGCCTTCATCCAGGCCTCAATCCACGCCCGCGCCAGCGGCTATCTGAAAAACTGGTTCGTGGACATCGGCGACCAGGTGACCAACGGCCAGGTGCTTGCCCAAATTGAAACACCTGAATTGGGCGAACAACTGGCGCAAGCCAAAGCGCAATTGGACCAGGCCAATGCCGCCCTGGCCCTGGCAAAAATCACCGCGGATCGCTGGACGGAACTCCTCAAAACCGCCAGCGTCAGCGAACAGGACGCCCAGGAAAAACAGTCCGATTACGTTTTGCAACAGGCCAACGTCGAGGCCGCCCGCGCCAATCTCCAGCGCCTCCAGGATTTAAAAGGTTTTGATAACGTCACCGCGCCATTTACCGGCGTCATCACCACCCGCAACACCGACATCGGCCAGCTCATCACCGCCGGCAGCGGCCCGGAACTGTTTCGCATGGCCCAAACCGACCCGTTGCGCGTTTATGTCCAGGTCCCGCAGCAATATGTCCACGACATCAAGCCCGGCCAAAAGGCGCAATTGACATTTCTGGAAATGCCGGGCCGCGCGTTTGAAGCCACCGTCACCCGGATCGCGGGCGCGGTGGACCCCGCCTCCCGCACTCTGCAGGTCGAATTGCAGGTGCCAAACCCCCGCCGCGAACTTTTCGCCGGCAGCTACGCCCAGGTGCGTTTCAACGAATCCCCCGCTCAAAACGCCCTCACCATCTCGGATAACGCCATCATTTTCCGCGCCCAGGGAACACAAGTGGCCATTGTGGACAGTGACAACAAGGTACGGTTGCGCGATGTGAATGTTGGCCGCGATTTCGGCGATACTATCGAAGTACTGGACGGCTTGACGATCAACGACCGCGTCATTGACAATCCGCCTGACTCCATCGCCGATGGCATGAGCGTGCAAGTTGTCTCAACGAATTCACCAAACGAATGAAGAATGTGGAATGCGGAAGCAAGAATGGAAAAGGATGGCCGGTTCGCGATTGCCGATTGGCGATCGTTCTTACTGCAGTCGCGCTTGCCATCCTTGCGCCCGGCTGCGCCGTCGGGCCTGATTATCACCGTCCCGCGGCGTTGCCAAACCAGCCCCTGCCAAAATCATTCACCACCGTGACGGCCGGGACAAATGGAGTGATTTGGATTCTGGCTGAGCCGTCCGCCAATGCGCCGCGCGGCAACTGGTGGGAATTGTTCGGCAATCCCGAATTGAACAACCTGGAGCAGCTTGCCCTCACCAATAACCAAAATCTCGCGGCCCTCGCGGCGCAGTTTGAGCAGGCCCGCCAACTCGCCGCCGAAGCGCGTTCGGAATTCTATCCCCAATTGACCGCCGGCGGCACCCCGGGCGGCGACATCAACCGCCAGCGCACCAGCTTGAACGAGCCTGAGAAGGGCCTCTCCGCTGGCGCGTCTTATACTTACGATACATTCACCGCCCCCATTTATCTTGGATGGGAAATTGATTTGTGGGGACGCGTGCGCCGCCTCTCGCAGGCGGCCCGGGCGCGTTTTGTCGCCAGCGCCGACGATTTGGCGTCCGCCAAACTGGATGTCGCCGCTGAGGTGGCCGACGATTTCTTTACCCTGCGGACTTTGGACCGCCAATATGATCTGGTCGCCGGCACCATCGAGGCCTACCGCCGCTCGCTGGAACTCACGGAAAATCTCCGGCACGGCGGAGCGGTTTCTGATTTGGACGTCGCCCAGGCCGCAACGCTATTGCACGCGGCCGAGGCCGAGTTGCCCGATATTCAATTGCGCCGCGCTCAAACGCTCCACGCCCTGGCCATTATCTGCGGCCAGTCGCCCGTTGACTTTTTTATCACCACCAACGTGACGGAATCCGCGACGCTCCCGGAAATCCCCCCCAGCGTGCCCAGCCAATTGCTGGAATATCGCCCGGATATCGCCGCCGCGGAACGCCGCATGGCCGCGGCCAACGCGGACATTGGCGTGGCCAAAGCCGCCTTCTTCCCCGCTGTCACCCTCAATGGCCTCGCGGGTTTTCAATCCATTAGCGCCAGTTCATGGTTTAACTGGTCCAGCCGCCTTTGGTCCGTCGGGCCGGACATCACGTTGCCCCTCTTCACCGGCGGCTACAACCGCGCAAATCTCGCCGCCGCGCGCGCCGCTTACCTCCAGCAGGTCGCCGATTATCGCGAAACGGTGCTGACCGCGTTTGGGGAAGTGGAAGATGAATTGGCCGCGCAACAATTGCTCGCCAATGAATGGAATGCGGAAAACCAAGCCGTCGTCGCCGCCAAGCGTGCTTTGCAGGTCGCCAACAATCAATATAAAGACGGCCTGGTGACCTACTTGAATGTCGCCACCGCCCAAACCACCGCCCTGCAACAGGAAGACGACGCCGTCCAACTGGAAGGTGCGCGCTTGACCGCTTCCGTCAACCTCATCAAGGCCCTCGGTTGCGGTTGGAAATAATCCTCCCCCTTTCGATTGTCCAGCCTCATGGTGAGAGGCCTCTCTCCAACCTCATTTCCCTTCAATCGCCGCCAGGGCATGTTCCAGTGACTCGATTCGAATCGGTTTGGTCAGATGCGCCGCAAATCCCGCCAACCGGCTTCTCTCGACGTCCTCGTCCATGCCGTAACCCGTCAACGCAATGCCCTTGCCATGAAATTTATTCTTAAACTCCGCCATTAAATCGTTGCCGCTGCCGTCAGGCAGCCCGATGTCTGAGATCAGCAAATTAAACGAATGTTTCTCCATTTGTGAACGCGCCTCCGCCAGCGACCCCGCCTCCGCCACCTGGAATCGCCGGCGCATCAATAACTTCGTCAACGTCGTCCGCGTCACCTCGTGGTCCTCCACCAGCAGAACCTGAACGCGGCGTCCATGCGCATTTCCTGCCCCCGCCGCCCGCTGCCCGGTCGTCCGGGCCTGCCGTCGCTGGTTGGTTCCCACTTCCGGCGGCGGTGTCAGCGGCAGTTTGACTACAAAGGTCGCCCCTTTGCCTTTGCCCTGGCTTTCAGCGCTTATCGAGCCGGCATGCAGTTCCGCCAACGCCCGCGATATCGCCAGCCCAAGCCCAAGCCCCCCAAAATGTTCCGTGCCTTGCGAAAAGGCCAAAAAAGCGCGCGCCCGTTCGCCCTCGCTCATCCCAATACCCGTGTCCGATACGCTCACCGCGATTTGGCCGCCACCGGATCGCGTCCCTACCGTGATCCGCCCGCCTTCGTGGCTGAATTTTACCGCGTTCTTCAGGATGTTCCAAAAAATTTGCTGGATCCGCACCGCGTCGCCAAAAATTTTATGGTGCTCCGCCGTCAAATTCAGCTTGAGTGCCAGCCGCTTCTCTTCAATTTCGTTCAGGACCGTAGAAATCGCATCGTTCAGGACACCATGAACGTCCAGTTCGCTCTGGTTGAGCGCGATTTTGCCATGGGTGATCCGCGTGAGATCCAGCAAATCATCTATCAGCCGCGCTTCCAGTTCGATGTTCTTCCGGATCGTATCGAAATCCGTCCGGATTCCTGGCGGCAGATCGGTGTTCCGCGCCGCTTCGCTCGCCAGCAGAAGGACCGGATTCAGCGGTGTGCGAAGTTCGTGCGAAAGCGCCGCCAGAAAATCGTCCTTGGCGCGGTTCGCCGCTTCGGCTGCCTCACGCGCCGCTTTCTCCCGCGCCAGGATGTCTCCCAACTGTTTTTCCGCGCGCTTCCGCTCGGTGATGTCCCGCGCAATTTTGGAGGCCCCGATGATTTCGCCGTGGGCATCCTTGATGGGGGAGATGGTCAGCGACACATCAATGCGCCGGCCGTCCTTGTGCCGCCGCACCGTTTCGTAATGCATCACCATTTCGTCGCGCCGAATGTGCTCAAAAATCTTCTGCAACTCATCCCGGATGTCCGCCGGCATCAGCATTCGCACCGATCGCCCGATCATTTCCTCCGGTTTATAGCCGTAGAGCCGGAACGCCCCCTTGTTGCTGCTGATGATTTTGCCCGCCGAATCCAGGCCAATGATCGCGTCATCGGACGATTCCACTATCGCCGCCAGCCACCGCTGCGCTTCCGGCATCATCATGGCGTAACCCTCTCGGCTGAAATTCACTTCGTGCCGCGTGGGCGACGACCTTCGCGCCTGCCGTTTCAGTTTTCGCCCCGTTCTTCCCGCCGCGAGAACCCCTTCCCGTTTCTTGCTGGAAATTTTTTGGACGATCGTCTTGCCGCCAGCCTTCCGCCTTCCTCTCAGTTTTATTGCCGCCATGTCCTTGGTTTTGAAAATGCCGAACGCAGCAGGAAACCCATTTTCTTCTGCCTCTGTTCTCCGTCGTAAATTAACGCAAAGATAAAAAGATGCGAATTTTTTCTCGCGGCCGCCTTTAACCAACCCATTTTTGGGGCACTGCGCCTAAAATTTGGACAGATCAATGCAAAAACCTTGCAAAATGAGCCGTAACTTGGAGCCGCGAGCTGATCCGCCAGCGATCTGTAAGCGGCAAACGACGAAGACCTTGCGCAAGGCGATCAACCGGGAGCGCCTCGTCCAATTGCATGGTTGCGGATGGGCAAATTCAATAATTTGAATTTGGCACCAGGTATGCTAACTTCCGTGTGGCCGTAGTCGCGACAGGCAATCCGTGAACGAAATCCGTAATGATAATAACCCGCCTGTCGCATCGTTCACACTGCGGAAAACGGAGTACTAACATATGAAGAAAGCCAAACAAGGGCGGAAGGCGGGTTTTACGTTGGTGGAAATCATGATTGTCGTAGCCATTATCGGGCTATTGGCAGCCATTGCGATCCCCAACTTTATCCGCGCCCGCGCTAAATCGCAACAGAACGCCTGCATCAATAACCTTCGGCAAATTGATGCTGCCATTAACGAATGGGCGTTGGAAAACGGCCAGACCACCGGGGCAGCAGTCGCCAGCGTGGCCACCGTTTCAGCTTACATCAAGCTGAACTCCAACAGCAGCGTCCCAGGTTGCCCGGCTGGCGGCACCTATACGACCACCAGCGTCGGCGCGTTCCCGCAGGTCAGTTGCTCGTTGAGCACCCTGACTGACTTCCCGCACGCGTTGCCGTAATAATCTGGTTCCGCGCATAAGGCTCGAGGCCTCCGGCTTCGGGCCTTTTTTGTTTCCTTCCCCCGGCTCATTTCTCATCCCCCCGTCCATCTCTGATCACTAAAAACACGCCTTCACCACCCCTCCATCCACGCGCAATGCCGCTCCGTTGGTCGCGGAAGACAGCGGACTGCATACGTAAACCACCAGGTTCGCCACTTCCTCCGTCGTGGCAAACCGTTTGATCAACGAACTTGGCCGCACGCTGGCGAAAAACTCCTTCTCAAATTCGCCAAACGGTCTGCCGCCGCTCAATTGTTTCACAAATTCATCCACCCCGTCGGAACGTGTCGGCCCGGGAAGCACCGCGTTCACCGTCACCCCCGTCCCGGCGCACGTCTCGGCCATCCCCCGCGACACCGCCAGTTGCGCCGTCTTCGTCATCCCGTAATGCACCATCTCGGCCGGAATCTGGATCCCGCTCTCACTGCTGATGAAAATCACCCGCCCCCAATTCTTCCGCTTCATCCCCGGCAGATAAACCCGGCCCAGCCGCGCCCCGCTTAAAACATTCACCTCAAAAAAACGCCGCCAATCATCATCGGATATCTGCTCGAACGGCTTCGGCTCAAAAATACCGACGTTGTTTACCAAAATGTCAACCTCCGGAAACCTTTTGGCCAGCGTTTCCACCGTGGCCGCCTCGGTCAAATCGCCGGCAAAACCTTCAAGCATTGCCGTGGGATTTTTCTGGCGGATTTTCGCCAGCGCCTCCGCCACGGACTCTTCCAAACGCCCATTAACAATCACCCGCGCGCCTTCGCGCGCCAGTCCGGTGGCGATGGCCAGCCCGATGCCTTTCGTTGAACCTGAAACCAGACTGAGCTTGCCGGTCAGTTGTAAATCCATGATGACAATATTCGGTATCCCGCCCGCCGATGTCAATCGTTCAGAGCCAAGCCGTCCCCCATTTCAAACTTCCTCTCCCCATCGGGGGAGTGGAATCGTGGTTATTGTCTTGTCAAATTCGCGCGTGCCGGGTCGTAGCATCTGAGCGAAGACCGGCCCCTTCGCGCCAATTCGCGTCAAAACCTTTTCGTGTTGCGGCTTTCCCGCGCTGCGCCTTTTGCGCATTTTTGCGGCAAAAAATTTCTGCCCGCGTATTTCGCCTTCGCGGTTCGTTTTTTCGCGGTTCCCCGTCCCTTTCCACGGCCTCCGATGGGTCAAAGATTTCTCGACAAGGTTTTTTGCGTGGCGCAAAGTTCTCCCTCATGACCGATGTCCGATGGCTCGATAAACCCGAAGAGCATGATTATCCGTCGGCACGCTCTTATCTGAACCTCATTTACGATGACAAACACGCGGACCAATTCGTGGCCGCGCTTCGCGCCGCGCCGGTCATCCAATTCAAGGCCAAAGACATTTTCCGCGCCGCCCGATTGCCCCTCCTGGACAAGACCAACTCCCACGTCGCCAAAGACCGCGACAAAATCAGCGCCGGCGACAAGCTCTCCCCGCTCCTGCTGGTGCGCGACAGCGCGATCGGAAAGGTCATCATTGCCGACGGCTACCATCGCTTGTGTGCCGTGTATTCGTTTAACGAAGACGCCGTGGTGCCGTGCAAAATTGTGTGAACTTCTGGATCCCGCCTGTGAACGCCGATCTTGATGCGTCCGATTCTCCGGCCTATTCTCTAAGCAGGGACTGTTTTGCAGCCGGTAAGCAATGTTACAACGAGTGCCGCGAACAAAAGCGGTCGTGTTTTCATGTTTTTTCAGTGTGATGAATGGGTTAAGGTGTTATTTTCTGAGCGAATAGGCCCCACTTCTGCGCCTTTGCTCCCCAAAGCACAAGTTTATTTCATAGCCAGGGGAGAAAAAGCTCTTACAACGTTGCGGGTTTCGGGTCTTGCGGACCCCGCAACAGCCAAATCGAAATTAGGTTAAATAGGGTGAGGATGACACCGAATACAGAAACCGACCTAAATGCAAAAATCTGCGCAAGGCCGAACATGGCAAGGAGCCTGATCAGGGGGCGCGCCGATGCCGTTTGCCCCCTTCACGGAGGTTTACTTTGTGTTTTCTCGTTTTAAAACAGCAATTTTTGCCAGGCTGTCCACCGCCTCTTTGTATCCCGGCTCCAGCCGAAGCGTTTCCTCAAACTCGCGTTGGGCCTCGTCCAGCCGTCCCAATTTGGCCAGCAGCACGCCATGGTTATAGTGGGTCCTTGAAAAATCGGGGTTCAGCCGCGCAGCCTCGCCAAATTCCGCCAGCGCCGCGTTTAGCTGCCCCGCGGCATCGAGTTCCCCACCCAACTCAAAATGAGCTTCCCAGTTGCCGGGATTCAGTTGAATCGCCCGGCGATAATTCTCCATGGCCCCGGCATCGTCGTTTTCCGCCAGGTCAATATTTCCGATTTGCACAAAAATAAAGGCGTTGGACGGCCGTTGTTCGAGCGCGGTATGGTAACACTTTAGCGCGTCGGAATATTTTTTTTGGGCCGCGAGGATATTCCCCAATTCCACCCAGCCGTCGGTGAGGGCGGGGTGTATCTCCACGGCGGCCCTTAGGTCGGCCTCGCCTTCGGCCCATTGGCCTTCCACCCCGAGCAGGCGTCCGGCTTGAAAAAGCGGAAAATAGTCCTGCGGAATAAGCTCATGCACTTGTTTCCAGTCGGCGATGGAACCGGCCGGATCACCGCTGGCCTGCAAAAACAATGCGAAGTTTTCCCGAAGCTGAAAATCGTCGGGGTGCAGCGCAATCTGTCTGACGAAATTTGTCGCCTCCGCGGCCGCCGTGGCAGGCGTCATTTCCCCATGCAATTGGTTTAGCCGGGCCTCAAGCTTTTCGATCCGCTGCGCATTATTGGACTGGCTGTTAAGCGGCGGCGATTCCATGCGCTGGATCATGTCTTCGGTCACGGCTGTTTGGATCCAATCCGAAAACCCCACGGCATCATTGCACTCTTTCTCTGACAGCCATCCATCCCGACGCGGCAGCCCGGGCGGAAGCATTTTTTCAACCTGCTGCGCCCAGGCCAGGCCCAGGCGATAGCTGCCGGGAAAATCAAAATGGACATGCTCGTAAAAAGTCTCGTCGCCGCAAAGATCGTCGGCGTTCGGTGACGCAAGCGCATCGGCGGCATCGAATAAAACCACGCCCGAATTACTGAAACGCCCCGCGGCTGCGCGAATATCCCCGTTGATTCTGGAATCAGCGCGGAAAGGCAGGGCGTCATCGTCGCAGGCCAACTGCAAGTGCCGGCGGGCAGCGACAAATTGTTTGTCCGCCAACAGGCACTGCCCGAAGCTGAATTGCGCGTCGGCGGACGACGCGTCCAATTTTACCGCCTGTCCAAACAGGTTCTCCGCGCCGGCAAGGTCGCCCCTGGCCTGAACTTGTTTGGCCTCCTCCGACAAAGCTTTTGCTCGCGCTTGGCCTGATTGCGAAACATCGCCCGCGCGCATGGAAGCAAAGGGGGGACAGTCCCGCAGATTCACAGCCACCGTGTTGAGAAGAATTTTCGCGCCGGCTGCCGTGCCGGCCTGCAAGATGTCATTAAGATTTTGATCGAAGTTTCGATAGACGTTTCCCTTGAGCGGGCTGTCCGGCGGAATTTGATTGTTCACAAACATTTCCATCCCGCCCCAGGAGGCAAATTGCGACGCCCCGCCGTGAAGTTTCCGGGCCAGCGCCGCCAGGAGTTGTCCCGTCCGGGTCTCCTGGATGGTAGTCATGAAACGGACGTACGGCAATGGCGGCGCGCGCCGGCCAAAGACAGTGGCCGCGCCAAACGGCCCGACCATTTCATTGTTGCCCATGTAAATGATCCAGACGTCTCCGTCGTGTCTGGCGCATTCCCGGGAAATGGGGAGGATGACATGGGAATTGATTGCGGTGATAGCGGTGTTGACGATTTCAAATTTCGTTCCAGGAAATTTGGCCCGCAATTGGACTTCCATGTAACGGCCCGGCCCATAGGCCGGCTCCGGATCGCCAATTGCCGCTGATTCGCCAAAAATAAAAATGCGGATTGTACCCGGCGGCTTGACCGCTTTCATGCGCAGGGCGTTGGGGTTGCGCGACGCTTCCGGCGGAAAAAATCGAAAACTAAACGAGTCGTTCTGGACAAAGTAATCTTCCCCGCCAATCGCCATGCGCTTGAAAAAATGAGGATTGAATCCATACCCCGATTGCCGCAGGCCTATTTCCAGAAGGCCAACAAGAATGAATGGGAACAACAGCAGCACCACCCGAAACGCCCAAATCATGGCCGGCGACGGCAATTTTGCCGCCGGCGTTCGCATCTGCCGTTTTTTCTTTTTATTTCGCGGGTTCAAATCAAAAAACAGGATTTCCCATTTGGCTTTTTGTTCACGACTTTAAAGACAGTCGCTGGCCGCTACGAATAAGATGATTTTTAGCGGGCTGCCAGAGGGTTGGCAGAGTAATCATCGTCTGTATGCGCAACGATGAGCGAGCAGGCGGCAACGGTAATTTCGTTGTCGGTTGTTTCCAGCGCATTCGTGCCCGCCAGTTTGTCATTGGCCACAACGGTCCAATGGCCCGGTATTTCCAATTCCTGCGGCTCGCGGTTTCCGTTATAGACCACCAGGATATTCTTCCAACTGTCGCCATTGGCATGATCTTTTATGATGTAAACCACAACATTGACCGGGACGTTCTGGAGAAAGTCCAGGGATTTGTCAACCGCCGCCTTGTCGCTCATCCGGAAGCCCGGATGCTCCTTTCGCAAGGCAATCATGCCGCGATAGAAGTTGAAGACGTCGGCGTGCCTGGTTTTGAGCGACCAGTCTATGGGGTTTACGCGCGGGTCATTGTCGTTGTAGCTGTTGGAATTGAAGCTTTTAGACCGGAGAAATTCGTCGCCGGCCTGGATAAAGGGCACACCTTGGGAGGTGAGCACGATGCCGACGGCCAGTTTGTCCATATTCACGCGCAAATCCTCCGGGACGCCGGGCGTGGACAGCACCAGCTTGTCCCAAAGGCAAAGGTCATCATGGCAGGAATCGTAATTGATGGTTTCGTTCGGCGAAAAAACCGGAATGCCTTCGCTGCTTTTGCCGGTGCTTTGGCCTTTGATGTTCAACTCAAATCGCCGGATACCGCCGACCGGCGCGCCGTCGCCCTGCACAAATCCTCCGTCATTGTCTCCCTTGATATTGTCGCGGATGCCGTCGTTGAAAGCGCCAATGCCCGTGCCAAAAACATTGGCCTGGGTCATCATCCTGTCCGCAGGCAGAAGACGCTCCATGTCCCAACCTTCGCCAAAGATGATGACGCTCGGATCAATGCGCTTTGCCTCGCGATAGACTTCCTCCATGGTGTCGCGGTCGAGGATGCCCATGAGGTCAAAACGAAAACCGTCCACGTGGTATTCCGTCATCCAATATTTGACGCAGTCCACGATGAATTCTCTGACCATGGGTTTTTCCGAGGCCAATTCATTGCCGCAGCCTGTGGCGTTGGCGTAATGGCCTGATGCATCCAGCCGGTAATAATAACCTGGAAAAACTTTGTCGAAGATGGAAACCGGGTTCATGCCGGTGGCGGCCGTGTGATTGAAAACGACGTCCATAATGACGCCGATGTGGTTGCGGTGGAATGTCTGGACCAACTCCTTAAGCTCTCTTTGCCGCGCGGTGCCGTCGGGGTCGCTGGCATAGGAACCGGCGGGCGTATAGTAAAGCACCGGGGCATAGCCCCAGTTATACCACGTATAATCGCCGGCCTTTTCCCTTTCATCGCCGGACGCAAAATCAAAAACCGGCATCAATTCCACATGCGTTACGCCCAATTCTTTCAAATGATCCAGGCCCGTCGCCAGACCACCGGGATTTTTCGTTCCCGCCTGGGCCATGCCGGGGTATTTTCCACGGTTCCAAGGCGAAACTCCGGAGTTGGCATTGATGGTAAAGTCCCGGACATCCACCTCGTAAATGATCGCATCCACATTATTCCTGAGCGTGACGAAATGGTCCTGGTCCCAGCCCGGAGGATTGGTTTTTGTCGGGTCGAAGATTAATGTCCGCCCGCTGTTGGCCGAGCATCCGCGGGCATAGGGGTCATTTACTCGGTAAGGATCCCCTGCCGAAGAAGGCGTGATTTCATACCGATAATATTTGCCGTCGAGATTTCCGTTAATGGTCACGGACCAAATGCCATCGGCGGAACGGGACATGGGCAGGGATGAAACGCCTGGCGTGGCGGGCCCGTCAAACAGGATAACGCTCACAGCCTTTGCCACGGGCGCCCAGAGCTTGATGGTGGTGGCGTTGGGACTGTATGTGGCGCCCAAATCATCTTTGGAATAAAGAAAGGATTGGAGGTCCGGGGTGTCCGGCGGTTCGGCCAGGAGCGGTATTGTGGAATAATATGCAGCAGCCAGCACCGCCGGTAAAAAGGTTTTTAGTTTATTCAAATTCGCTTTCAAGATGAGACCGAAAATAATCCTACACAATGTTGGAAGGCAAATCAACGGAGCGGTGTGTGTTCTGAAAACCACAATAAATCATTGAGAGCGAGGAGATCGCCCTTGCAGCTAACATCCTGATTATAAGTCAAAAACATGACCGGCGGCGTGTCCAGCGTGCCCTTCCAGACATGGATTTCCGAATGTCCGTCGGCGAAGACCATCCCACAGCCTTTGTCGTGCAAGCTTCCTGGTAACTCCGTAAACGAGGTGGACCCTCCGGCAGTCCAAGGCACGGGATCATCATAGAGGGTGGCGTCGTCGTCGCTGTCAGGATCTTCATCCGTGACCACCCAGCAATCTGAAGGAGCGGGATAGTGAAGATCGGACGTTTTTTTCACATCATAAAACTTTAGCCAGTCGCCGGCATGACCGCCATTGGGTTGGCCATTCGCTAGTAAGCCAAAATATTTTGATCCATCGCCAAACGCGCCATTCATGGAGCAGGTGCGCAGCCGGTGCGGCCATCCCAGTTTGCGCTGGGTGCCAGAAGCGTAATTGTCTGCGGGACAGACAAAGATTTTGATTTGGTCGCCGACATAAGGTCCCATGAGAGCGGTTCCCATGATCGAATTATTACAGGTAAGTAATAGGGTATTTGTATTATTCGAATTACCGGTCCAATCCATAACAACGCCGTTAGGACAAATCCAATTAATCGTGGACAAGGGATTATTATTCCTATCGGAATTGGTCACCAGCTTGTCGTTATTGTCACCCGCATATTCGTACCAGGCAACCCCCATCTGCTTGTAATTGCTCATGCAATTCAGGCTCTGCGCCCGGATTTTTGCCGCTGCCAGCGCCGGCAAAAGCAACGCCGCCAATATGGCGATAATGGCGATAACCACCAGCAACTCAATCAAAGTGAAACCTGCATTTTTAAATCTCTTGGCGCGATCTAAACTCATTTCGTTTTTTTCGTCCGCCTGACCGGGTGCCGGTCGGGTGGACAAGTGTGCTTGTGATGTTGTTATGCATTTTTTCCAGTTTCCAACTTTTCCAACATTCACTCTTCTCCTTTTCGCCGTCTGGCCGGCCATCCAGGCCAGGCGGCGTTTTGACCTTGATTAGTGTTTCACGACGCGGAAAAACGTCGCTCCATTGGCGGGCCAATTTGTCTCACTCACAAAGCCATTCGTGCCGTAGAATCCGATGTTCCAATTTGTCCCATCAGTCGCGGCAATGGTCTGCCAGTTGGCGCCAGGCAGGTTGGCGCTGGACTGCAATTCCGCGCCAGGTCGGCCCAGCCAGGTAATCGGCACTGTTCCGTTCGTCGGCGTATGCACCGTCAAGTTGGCGTCGGCTGGATAAAGGGCGCAAAAGAGTGGCTCCTGATAAGGAGCGATTTCATTGGTAACAAAGGTATCCTCCGGCATGTTATAAGCCCCAGTGGATGTATTGCGAATAACGCGCATATGGTACACGCCATTATTGGCCGTCTCATCCTCCACCGGTCCGCCAAATTGAGCATCCGGGTCCGTGCCGTATGCATATTCGAGCCGGATGGGAGTGCCGACGGAAAGTGTGATGGTGTTTGAGTAGATCAAAGAACTGCCTACTCTGTTCAGTTCAAATCCCGGCGCCGGGCTGGACCAAACGTACCCCCAGGTATTCTGATTAAAATACACATAATCGCCAAGCGGGCCGTTGAAAGAGCCATTGACATAAACATTGTCCGTGGAAGGATCGAATGGCGCTATCGGAATGCCAGTGTCATAATTGGTGAGCGTTACCTCGGTGGCAGGCGCCATATTCACCATGAAAGTCACATTGACAGGCCCGGACAAATAATCGTCAAACTCAGCGCTATCGAAAAACACGGTGATATTGGTTGCCGTCACATCGGGGATGGTAACGACCCTGTTATTATATTCACCATCAACTGCATTAGGGTAGTCGTATATTGTGCCACTGTTATCGATGTAGCGGAACTGGTCATCGAACGTTGATCCCTGCGGCTCGACAAGCACGGCGGAATAAATATTGGGGTTCGCGGAGGATGGATTGTTTGTACACGACAGACCATCCGACCAGCCGTTAAAACTACCCCAAAGCACAACCGATGAAGGCTCGAACGACGGGTCTTCCGCAGCTATCACAGACATATCCACACCGAGGGTAACCGTGCAGAGCGGGGAAGGCGCCTGATCGGAGAAGTACGTCAACGGCAGGGTCTGGCTGGAATTATTTGGCGGGATTATCGCAAAAAATCTGTTTCCTCCGCTGTCTGAATCAATCGCATCCGGTTCCTCCCAAGTCAGCCCGGGCTCGATGATATATTTAAAGTCTTCGTCGGCATTGGGAGAGGCAATCACCGGAAAGGTCCCTTCCCATATATTGGTATTGGCAATCTCGTTGGTCAAGTCAAAATCCTCGCTCCAGCCCGCAAAGTAGTTACCCCGGATCGCCGCGTAACCGCCGGCGGGAACGTTCCCTAAAACGTTTTGCTCTTGAAGGTCCACATTGAACGTCACTTCATTGGTCACCGGCGCTCCATCATCGTCGAAAAATGGCGTGGGCAGCACGAAACCGGCCGGTGAGGGATTTATGGGAATATAGGCGGAGCGGTTGTCGCCGTCGGCCGTTGATTCGTAATTGCCGCCGGGCTGGATGACAAATTTATATTGAATTTGTGCATTTGTTGTCCCTTCGATAATGCTCGAGTCTGAAACGTCGAACGTATTGGTATAAATACCGCTCGATCCTTCTTGAACCAGCGTGTCTCCGCTCGCCCAGCCCTCAAAATCCCCCTGAACTTCCACTCTTTGAGTGCTTGGGTCAAAGGCGCCCTGGGCGATATTTGTGGCCATATCCACGCTGAAAGTAACGTAAGTGCTTTGGGCATTGGCCGAAATGGCTGCGCAAAGCGCAAAGCCAATCACAAGGCAGACCTTTTGGATTATTTTCATAAATTAACTTTTGATTGTGTCAGGTTTTGTCAGGAGCAGAACGAATTTATCATAGCCGCTTGAATTGGATAGCTACCCGAAGGGGGAGTTTTTGCGCGAAAAAAGCCGAAGGAAATGCCCGGTTTGAAAACGTGAGTTTATGGCGCAAGATTTGATTGAATTATCTTCCTCTTCAGGTAAGCCGGTCGCTGTTGAATGAGAAGGTCTTACAAGTCCTTTGGCAATATCAACTACCCGAAAGGGGAGTTTTCACCATAATGCTTGCCACCGCAGACGATTCAGATTAGAAAATGGGCTGAACTGATCGTTGTGATGGCATCGTTATTAATCATCGGCAAATTGGGCAGAGGAAGGTCGTCGTCAGCAGGTTTTGCCGCGCCCATTTTGAGGCTTTCTTTGTCAAACAGGCATTTTGAAGCATTGACTTCATGCTGCCGTAAAACTAACCAGTCATCTGGGCTTCCAACCGATACATTTAAATTCCAATTCCAGCCGGTTAGGAGCCTGGCCCACATCGCGGGTGCCCCGATAACCGCCAGCTATAAGCCTAACTTCTATGAGGTTGATCAATGCGCCGTCTGAAATTCTTAAAGACCTTTTTTTTGATCATTTTATTTGGAATCTCCTCTCTGTTAAGGGCAGAATCTCAAAGTTTGTCTGCGGAATCCTTTCAGCAAGCGACCAATCTGCTTCAATTGGACCAAATAGCGCATGAAAACCAGGACAGCTTTTGTGTCTTGCATATGGAGTGTGCCGTTTGGTGGGGCGACTCGGAAAGCGGCCGGCTGATTCTGCATGACAATTCCGATACCGAACAGTTGGAAATGGATTTGCCGTGTGCAATACCAACCGCAGGCCGGCGATTGCGTTTGGATGGCGAATGTGTCGTATTGCGGACGAAGGAGGCCATTAAGGTGGCTGGCATTCCCATCGTGGATAATGACGGGCTGCACAAGGCCGCCGCGAAATCAGGTGCCGTGTTTCTTACAGCGGGTTTGCATCCTATTCAGGTGGCGTGGTTTAATAATACCTACGAATATACGCTGGAGGTAAGCTATAAAGGACCTGGAATTGCGCGACAGCCGGTTCCAAACTCGGTTTTGTTTCACCAAAGCTCCATTTCACCATCAGAAATTACTAACTATCTCAATGGATTAAACTATTGTTGTTATGAAGGAGCGGTGCAAGACTGGTCTCGTCTCCCGAGTTATGATCATCTCTTCCCTGTCAAAAGCGGCGTTATCCAAAATTTTGACATTAACGTAAGGACCCGCGATGAGCATGTTTGTGTCCAATTTAGCGGCTATTTAAAGATTCAAAAAAGTGGCCTATACACCTTTTATACGGTCTCAGATGACGGCAGCCGTTTGTTTATTGACAAACCGACGCTTCAAGTCACTGTTCTTAATCACGATGTTTTGCTGCCTCCATTGGCAACCGCGTTGGAAGCGGCCCCTTTGGGAACTGAGGACTATCGCTGGTCGCAGATTGACGGCGTCATTAGCTTTGTAGGCAAATCCAAGTATGCTTCAGAAATTGAGATACAAACCGCCGTTGGCCATATGCGTCTGAATGTGGCAAATCATTCAAACCGTCCTTTTACATTCGTGCCAAAAGACCATATCCATGCCGTCGGCGTCGCCCACACAATTTATGACGCGGAAGGAAATGTATTTGACGGTGAGATTTTTGTGCAGAGTTGGGACGATATCGAACTCCGCTATATTACTTCGGACCTCTGGTCAATATATCCAATTGTCCGCATTGCCGACATAGTTGGGCCAAACTGGTCTGGAGACACAAACCCAGTTGTTCATCTGCGTGGTCGTGTTGAACAAACGGCCAAAAAAGGAATGCCGACTTTGCTCGCGAATGGCGCCGACCAGCTTTTGCTGGACGGTAATGCAACAAATTGCGCTATTGGTCAGACTGTGGAGCTGTTGGGGCAATTTAAAATTGCTGGCACAAACCGCATTTTCAATTATAAGCTCTTGCGACCCATCGGCGAAAGCATTTCCAGGCAAAACAATCTTCCGATTTTAACGACAGTCGCGGAGGCTGAACAATTGAACCGCTCACAACTGGCACTTGGCTATCCCGTCAGATTGCGAGGCATAGTAACGAGCGTTTATAACCGTGCCGACGCCTTTATTCTTCAAGATTCAACGAGAGGAATTGACGTGACCTTTGCTACATGGCCGGATGCGCGTATCGGCGATTATTTCGAAATCGAAGGTGTTACCGCAGCCGGAGATTTGTTTCCGTATATAATTGCGTCAAGCTTTAAAGATCTGGGACCGGGATCTCTTCCTGACCCTATAAGACCTAATCTCGATCAGCTGCTGAATGGAAGCTTGCAGGCCCAATACGTGGAAATTCAAGGGATCGTTTGCTCTGTGGAGACCAACCGGGTCACCCTCCTGACAAGCGATGGTACAATTAACGTGTTCTTGAATCCCTTCGATCCACAATTGCCACCGAACTGTAAAAACGCGCTGGTAACATTGCGCGGTTGCTTGTTCAATGGCTGGGATCCACAAACCCGGGAGTTGCAAGTCGGCGCCATTTATCTTGATCAATATTTGTTTGGCGTCGTTCAGCAGGCGCCTGCAGACCCTTTTGCAATGCCGGCAAAGTCTTTGGATGAACTGCTGCGCTTCAACCCCCAGGCAAGTGCTTTGGAACGTCTGAAAATTTTCGGACAGGTCGTCCATACCGGAGATGCGGGTCTCTATATTATGAACGACCAGCGGGGTGTAAAGGTGATTCCGGAGGAAAAGGTTGATATCCAAAATGGCGATTTAGTCGAGGTTGTCGGTTTTTCGGTCTTAAGTGGCATGTCACCCGTCATCCAGGAGGCGTTGATTCGCCGGACGGGACACGCATTACTGCCGCCTGCGCATAAAATTGTTTCGGATGATATCATTGATGGCAATTATGACTCCACTCTGGTGCAAGTCAGCGGAATATTGGTCGGGCTTATCGACACACCAGGTGGCACCACGCTTGAAATGGAGCACGGAAACTACCGGTTTACCGCTCTTATTGACGATAAAAATCAACTGCGAACGAGACCTCCGATTGGGAGCAGGCTTCTACTTAGCGGTGTTTACGTTGGCGAAGGCGGCAACCGGCCATTGGGGCAACCGATAAATTCCTTCCAGTTGTTAATCGATTCACCCTCCTCCATTACATTGTTGGCCCGCCCCTCCTGGTGGACAATTTCGCACCTGGTTGCTGTTATCGGAGCGCTGAGCGCAATATTAGTACTGTCGTTATTTTGGATAAATTCCCTCCATAAGCGAGTCGAGGAACGCACTTATCAACTTGAATTACAAATCGAAAAACGCAAGCTGGCGGAACAGCAGCGTATTATAGAATATGAACGTACTCGCATCGCCCGTGATTTGCATGATGATTTGGGCGCCGGCTTGACAGAAATCAATGTTTTGGGTTCGCTTGTAAAGAGACCTATGACACCGGATGCGGAAAGAAATGGTTATCTTGCTAAAATGGTCGCCGTATCCCGGCAGTTGGTCGCTTCGCTTGACGAAATTGTGTGGGCAATCAATCCCCAGAACGACCCAATTTCATCATTGGCGAGCTATTTTTCATTTTATGCGACCAATTTTATGGAGCAAGCTTCTATAACCTGTGCGTTGGACATATCGGAGAATTTGCCGGATCAACCCCTTGACTCAAAACATCGCCATAGTATGTTTTTGGCTTTTAAAGAAGCGCTTAATAATGTCGTGCGGCATGCCAAAGCTACAGACGTATGGCTGCGTATCAAAATTGAGGGCAACAATCTAGTGGTGACGGTGGCTGATAATGGCTGCGGATTTCATTTAACCACGACAAATCAAGGCAAAGATGGATTAAGGAGCATGGATGAACGCATGAAGGCTCTAAATGGCTCTTGCCTTATTGAGAGTAGCGGAGGCAAAGGAACCCGGGTCGAGCTGCGGCTCCCGCTGGATTTAAAATTATGATTAAAGTCGCCATTGTTGAAGATAATAAAACCACGCGCGAAGGCTTTGCAACGCTTATCAAGGAGACCCCGGGGCTGGAATGCGTTTGTGCATGTGAAACAGTGAAAGACGCCGTTCGCCTGATTCCAAAACTTGCGCCTGATGTCGTCCTTATGGACATACAATTGCCGGATAAAACGGGGATAGAATGCGCCGCCCGCATCAAGGAACTTATCCCCTCGGTGCAAATACTGGTTGTCACGGTTTATGCTGATCAAACACGGATTTTCGAAGCATTACAGTCTGGCGCTTCGGGTTACTTGCTTAAGCGTTCCGCGCCGGAACAAATAATTACCGCCATTCAGGATGTTTATGAAGGCGGTGTTCCCATGACCCCGGAAATTGCGCGAAAAGTGATAGCGCAATTCAAAAATCAAACAGTGACAACGCAGGAGATAGAAAATCTTTCCAGCCGCGAACGGGAAGTTTTGCAATTGTTAACTCTTGGTTTGAATAATAAGACAATTGCGGAACGATGCTCCATCAGTGTCGAGGGTGTAAAATGGCATCTCCGGAACATTTATCAAAAATTACATGTGCATTCGCGGCTGCAGGCCGCGGGAAAATTTCTCGCAACGAAACGAATGCCACCGTGAACCTGCCGCGGCGGACGCAGGTCCAAAATCCCTTCACTGCGCCTCCCGGTCGCAGCATCGTCAGGGCGGAAAATAGCCCTTACGACGTCGCGGGTTTTGCGTTTCGCGGACCCCGCAACAGCCAGATCGAAATTACGTAAAAAATGGTAAGGATGACGCCGAATACCGAGACCGTTCTATGAGCATAAATCTGCGCAAAAAATCCAACCAGGCCCAAAACAGCAAGGAGCCTGATCAGCCGGCGCCCCGACGCCACGCCGCGAAATAGACGAATACTTTCTTGCAACCCATCCATCAAACGCGGACAGTCATGGAAGACGCGAACATTGCCATGCCGCAAGAAAGCGATGCCGACA
>DATJSQ010000282.1:0-6664 GCA_035503995.1 Verrucomicrobiia bacterium
TCCGCGGAACGCCCGCTGGACGGTTTGATCCTGTCCAATATCACCGGCGCCTGCGATCGCGGCATTATCCTGGACAATGTCACCAATGCGCTCCTCAGCGACATTCACGTCAGCGGCTATCAAAGCGCGTTGTTGACGCAAACGAACGTGCAGGGCAGGGGACTGGACCTCTTTTAAACTGAGCCGTCGAAGCGACAGGTTTCCGCATTCAATGGACGCGGAGTACCCCACGTCTGTCCTGCCATAAGCTTACATTTTTGTAACGCAGCAGAAAGTTCCCTGTCATGTCGAAACTCTCCAAATCAATGAAACGGTAAACATCGAACATACAAATGACACAAATATGAAAACAATCACCAATTCATTTCGCATCCGCCTCGCCATCTTCGGACTGGCCGGCGCCGTCGTCGCGGCGGGCGCCGCCTACGGACTGGCCGAGGCCTCACAAACCAGGGCCAGCGCCGCTGATTTAAACGTCCCTTTGCAGGAAACTCCGATTTCACGGGACGGCCTGCCGCGCGGCAGTTACGCGCCCATTGTGGCAAAGGTTTCGCCAGCCGTCGTCAAGATTGAAACGACCACCACCATCAATAGCCCGGAAATCCAAAACTTTCCCGGATTCAATGATCCCTTCTGGAAACAATTCTTTGGCAACCAGTTTGGCCGGCAGTTCCAGCTTCAGGCCCCTGGCCCGGAGGTTGAATACGGCATCGGCTCCGGCGTCATCGTCACCCAGGACGGCTACATCCTCACCAATAACCACGTCGTGGACGGCGCCAAAGACGTGCAGGTCACCCTGGCGGACGGACGCCAGTTCACCGGCAAAGTCGTCGGGCGCGATCCGAAGACCGACATCGCAGTCGTCAAAATTGACGCGAACGATTTGCCGACCGTTCCGATGGCTGACAGTCATAACGTCAAAGTCGGCGACGTCGTCCTGGCTTTTGGCAACCCTTTTGGCGTTGGCGAGACCGTCACGGAGGGCATTATCAGCGCCAAGCATCGCTCGGACATGGGGATTGAACATTACGAGGATTTCCTCCAGACCGACGCCGCCATTAATCCGGGCAACTCCGGCGGCGCGCTGGTGGACATTGATGGCCGGTTGGTCGGAATCAACACCGCCATCATGACCCGTTCCGGAGGCAGTCAGGGCGTCGGCTTTGCCATCCCTTCGGACCTCGCCCGAAGTGTCATGGAAAGCCTGATTCAATACGGCCACGTGACGCGCGGTTATCTGGGCGTGATGATTCAAAATGTTACGCCGTCGCTGGCGCCGCAGTTTGACCTCAAAAACGACAATGGCGCGATCGTCAGCGAGGTGGAACCCGACGGACCGGCGGCCCAGGCCGGGTTCAAAGACGGTGACGTCATAGTAAACTTCAACGGCGACCAGATCACTGACAGCAGCCAATTGCAACTGGACGTCGCGGGCACGAAACCCGGCTCCAAAGTGCCTGTCCAAGTTGTCCGCAACGGAGATGAAAAGACTTTTGATGTCACCATCGGCCCGCTGCCGGGCGCGCAACAAGTGGCCGAGGCCGGACCGCAAAATAGCAACGACAACGGCACTCTCAACGGCGTTGGAGTCAGCAACCTGAACCAGCAGGCGCGCCAGCAATACAACATCCCCAAGGATGTTGACGGGGCTTTGATAACACAAGTGGACCCAACGTCAGCCTCGGCTCAAGCGGGCCTCCAGCCGGGCGACGTGATTGAATCCATCAACCGGCATCCGGTCACCAATGCCGATGAGGCCGTCCAGTTGACCGAGCATCCCAGGAACAAAATCACGCTCCTGCGGATTTGGGCGGATGGCGGCAGCCACTACGTGGTGGTGAACGAGAGCAACAATGTGGGATGATGGTCGTGGCGCGAAAAACCCTCCCGCCCGGAACGGGTCCGAGTGCGGGAGGGTTTTTATTCATTCCATCTCCTGGCGCAACTGTCCGGCCGCAGTTTTCCGCTTTCTCCGTTGTAACCTATCCGCCTGCCCGCCATCATGGATGAACAAGTGCGCATACTGGTTGTCGAAGACGATGAGAAAATCGCTTCGTTCGTCGTGAAGGGCTTGAAGCAAAACGGCTACGCCGTGGATCACAGCCCCGACGGGGAGCGGGCGTTCGCTCTCGCGAAGACCGTTGCCTATGACGCGGCGGTGATGGACTTGATGCTGCCCGGGCTTAACGGCTTGAAAGTCATCGAGCAACTCCGCGCGGAGAGCGTTCGCCTGCCGGTGCTGATTCTCAGCGCCAAGGCTTCGGTGGACGACCGCGTCAAGGGCCTGCAGGCCGGCGGCGATGATTACCTGACCAAACCGTTTGCTTTCTCCGAACTGCTGGCCCGCGTGCAGGCGCTTATCCGGCGGGCGACACAAATCTCCGAGCCGACCCGCCTGACAGCGGGCGCCCTCACCTTGGATCTGCTGACGCGCGAGGCGCGGCGGGGGAACAAGCCGGTTGAATTGCAGCCGCGCGAATTTGCCTTGTTGGAATACTTGATGCGCCATCCCAACCGGGTCGTAACCAAGACCATGATACTCGAGCACATTTTTGATTTCAGTTTTGATCCGCAAACCAACGTCGTGGACGTGCTCGTGCATCGGCTGCGCAGCAAGGCCGATCCCGACAAGCAAATGATCCAAACTCTCCGGGGAGTGGGCTATGTCCTTCGCACTTCTTAAAACCGTCCGCCGGAACATCGGTGTCCGGCTCGGCCTCTGGTATGCCTTCGTGTTCGCCATAAGCACCGTCGCCCTCCTGACGATTGCCTACTATCTGCTGGCGGCGGTCGTCAGCCGCAAAGATCACGAAGTGCTCCAGGCGCAGTTGCAGGAGTATGCGGCCCTTTACGAAAACGGCGGATTGCCCGCGCTGCGCGCCGCCATGCAACAGGACACGGGCGATTCCAGGGCCTTTTACGTCCGCCTGGTCAGCCCCTGGAACGAAGCCACCCTCGTCAATGTTCCCTCGGAGTGGATTGCCTTCAAAAATGTTCCGGGCGTTCTGCCCGGCTACCGCCAGCAAGTCGGTTTCATCCGCATCCCCAAAAATGCCCAAAGGGATTTTTTGATTGCTTCCCTGTCGCTGCCGGACCATTCGCTTTTGCAGGTGGGGCGCAGCACGGACAGCCGCGCGGCATTGTTGGAACCGTTGCGTCGGGATTTCATCTTTTTCGGCGGCGCTACGGTTCTCCTTGGCTTCCTGGCCGGCGCGTTCTTCGCCCATCGCGCCATGCGGCCCATCCGGCAAGTGGTGGCGACCGCCCGATCCATCATTCAAACCGGCCAGCTTGATGCGCGCGTGCCCGAGCGCAAATCGAATGATGAACTGGATGAAATGGTTCGCCTGTTCAACAACCTGCTGAAGAAAAACGAGTCGCTCATCCGCGCCATGCGCGAATCCCTGGACAATGTGGCGCACGACCTGCGCACGCCCTTGACTCGGTTGCGCGGCACGGCCGAACTCGCGCTCCAACCTCAGGCCGCGCCGGACGCCGCCCGCGAGGCGCTGGCCGATTGCGTCGAGGAGTCCGAGCGCGTGCTCAATATGCTTAACACGCTTTTGGATATCACCGAAGCCGAGGCCGGCATGATGAGATTGCATCTCGAGCCGGTTGACCTATGCGGGATGGTTCGCGAGGTGGCCGATCTGTATGAATATGTCGCTGACGAGCGAAAAGTAACCGTGCAAACGGAGTTGCCTGCGGCCTGCAAAGCCACCGTGGACCGGAACCGGATGCGCCAGGTGTTCGCCAACCTGCTGGACAATGCGCTTAAATACACGCCGGAAAATGGCGCCGTCGTCATTTCGGTTCACAACGAATCGTCACAGGTCATCGTGCGATTTCGTGACACCGGCATCGGTATTCCGATGGAAGAGCAGGGGAAAATCTGGACCCGGCTTTATCGCGGCGATAAGAGCAGGTCCCGGCACGGCTTGGGCTTGGGGTTGAGTCTGGTCAAAGCGGTGCTGGAAATGCATCAAGGCGGAATCACGGTGACCAGTGTCGTGGGCCAGGGTTCCCAATTCGAAGTCAGACTGCCGAAAAGCTCTGAATGCGAGGGAAACCGATAAGTTGGAGCGCAGGCGCCTGATGATTCGCAATCCGTCACGCCGCATTCCCGCACGCTGCCGGACTTTCACCGCCTCCTTGATCAATTTTGACGATCAGGACAAAAGTTCTCTCAAACCTCTTTCGTCAATTTCACGCCAAACCGAAGGAGTGTTCTTACGTCGGCGTCCGTCCTTGCCTCGGCATAAATCCGCAATATCGGTTCGGTGCCCGAACCGCGCAACATCAGCCATGATGTGTCCGCAGCCACAAATTTCACTCCATCAAAAGCCTTGATTTCCGCCAGCGGCGATTTCAACAACCTCGCCGGTGGATTTTTTTGCAGAAATTCCATGAGCGCGCCACGCTTCTCCAGCGGGAAATGAATGTCGTTTCGCCCATAGCAATGCGGCCCAAATTGTCTTTTCAGTCCCGCCAGAATCCTGTTCACCGGCACTCTTTCCACCGCCAGCAATTCCAGCAGCATCAATCCCGCCGCAATGCCGTCGCGCTCCGGGATGTGTCCGCGAAATCCGATTCCTCCGCTCTCCTCCGCGCCCAGCAGCACATCGCCTTTCAGCATTTCCGCGCAGATATATTTGAACCCCACCCCCGTCTCAACCAGCGGCAGATGGTACGCCGCGCATATTTTATCCACCATCGAAGTGGTCGTGAGCGCCTTGACGACCCGGCCCGTCTGTTTGCGGTTGCATATATAATGGTGCAGCAACAGGCAGATGATCTGGTGTGTCATCAAATAATTCCCGCGACCGTCCATGCCGCCCACCCGGTCCGCGTCGCCGTCGGTCACCAGGCATATATCGTGCGGGTGCGCCCGAAGAAATTTCCGGCTGCGCCCGTAATTTTGCGCAATCGGCTCCGGATTGATCCCCCCGAAAAGCACGTCATGATTTCCGTTCAGCGTGGTCACTTTACACGTCGTCCCGGCGAGCAACTGCTCAAAACAGCCCGCGCCCACTCCGAACAGCGCGTCATGCGCGAATCGCAACCCCGATTTGGCAATCAGTTTGAAATCCACCAGCTTCTTCAGCGCCGCGTAATGCGCCGGGCGGACGTCCACGATGAAAATATTCGACTTCGTGTTTCGCGCCGGGAGTCGGGCCGGAGTTTTATCCAGAAAGCTTTCCACCGCCTGGCATTCCCCGGAATTGCTCGAGCCGCCAAACCACGACTTGAGTTTGAACCCGTTGAAGATCGGCGGATTGTGGCTGGCCGTAATCATCACGCCGCCCACGGCCTTCAGCTCCTTGACGGCCAGCGAGACCGATGGCGTGGGCGTCGGTTCCGGCGTGAGAATCACCTGGAAACCGTTTCCCGCCAGAACCTCCGCCGTGGTTTGGGCGAACCGGTCGGAAAAAAATCTGCGGTCGTAGCCGACGACCACTTTGGGCTCCCGCCCGAAAACGCGCGAGGCGGAGTTTTGGATTTCCGACAGCCAATAATCCGCAGCGGCCTGGGCCACGCGCGCGACATTGGCGAATTTAAAGTCCTCGGCGATGACTGCGCGCCAGCCGTCTGTTCCAAATTTGATGGGTGACACGCGCCGGAGTGTGACAAAGCGCCGGTCAATTTTCAACGCCCAACGTTCAACAGCCAGCCATCATGGTTTATTCCATGAAGACGAGCGCGCCGCCCCCATGTGGACCAATCGTTCCGGCGCGGAATTTTAGGGGAATTCTTTCCGACCTCGGAGGCCTCTCCCCGCGCGGAAGCTGCGGTGCCGGTAAAACAAGTCGGGCGCTCTCCGCCTTCCCCCCTTTCTTGCTGGAACCGTGACAAAAACTGTTTCCAATTCATTTTTTCACCTTTTTTTCACATTTCTGTTTGACCGTTTTGAAAATTTCACGTAGTTACCATAGCTCGCCAGACGAATGATTAAAAGTTTCAGGCGTAACGACGACGAACCAACACGCGAATGCTCGAAGGAAAATCATTTTTGACCATTGATTTCGGCGCAGGCAGCCTCAAGGTTGCGGAGTTCGAAAGCAATGAAGCCGGCGGTTTGCTCCTGAAAAACTTTTCAATCAAACCCCTCGGCCTCGAAGGCTCCCAGGAGGCAACTCGCGAAAAGGTCATCCTCAAAGCCCTCCAGGAAGTCCTCGCCGAAAAAGCCCTCCGCGCCAAAAACGTCAACGTTTGCGCCCCCGGATTCCACGTCTTTTCCAAATTCGTCAAGCTCCCGCCCGTGGACGCGAACAAGGTCACCCAAATCATCCAATACGAGGCCCAGCAGAACGTGCCTTTTCCCCTGGCCGAAGTGGTCTGGGATTACCAGATTCTCGGCTCCGCCGCCAGCGGCGAGTTGGAAGTACTTCTCGTCGCGGTCAAATCCGAGGTGGTCGAAGGCCTCTTCCGCGTCGCCGCCGACGCCAAATTAAAACTCCAATTGTGCGACGCCTCGCCCGCGGCCCTTTGCAACGCCTTCCGGTATAATTACGGCGAACTCGATGATTGCACCATGCTCTTGGACATCGGCGCCAAAACCAGCAATCTCCTCTATTTCGAGAAGGGAAAGGTCTTCTCCCGGAGTATCAACCTCGGCGCCAATGCCATCACTCAGGATTTTGCCAACGAGGCAAAATTAAAATTT
>DATJSQ010000283.1:0-16316 GCA_035503995.1 Verrucomicrobiia bacterium
GGCCGAGGCCGACTGTTCCACGAACAAAATCAACGGCAAGATTCAGGACGCCGAGACCGCCAAAGTCCATACCATGCTCGTGGTCGGCGCGCGCGACCTCGAGGCCGGAAACGTGTCCGTCCGCGTCAACGGCCAGGGGAACATCGGCGCCAGGCCGAAGGCGGAGGTGATCGCCGGACTCCTGGCGGCAATCAAGGAGCGCCGGGCGTAAATCGAACACTTCCGCCGTCCGTTCTGTCAAAAGTCATGGAGTATGTTTTATGCAAATGATTAAGGGATTGATTGGTTTGGCCCTCGTGGCTGCCGCCGTATTCATCGCCGTTTTGATTTACAACAATAGAACCGAACCGTCCTATATTGCCAAAGTGCATGAGGCCACGTTGAAGGAGACCACCCAGGTGGCGAAGTCGGCCGTGTCACCGGCCGCCCACGCCAGGATCGCGGGCCATAACACCAAAACGTCCAATCTTTGAAGACGAATCGGCTGCGGGCGCAGTTGTTTCAACGCTTTCTTTTCACGCCCCCACAGGCTGCGAATGATTTTGCCGTTGGCCACCGGGACGAAACCCCTGACGAAATTTCCTTTTCCGCCTTTTCAATCATCGTCATCCTTGTCGGGTGAAATTGTCCGCCGTTGAAATCCGCGCGGCCGTCAAAAAGGCCCTGGCCGAGGACATCGGCCGCGGCGACGCCACCACCCGCGCCATTGTCCCGCCCCATCTGTCGGCCCGCGCCGTCATGCGCGCGCGCGAACCGCTCGTCGTGGCCGGAATTGATTTTGCCCAGGCCGCCTTTCGCGAACTGTCCCCGAAAATCCGAATTGAAAAAATGGCCGCCGACGGTCAACGCGTTGCCGCCGGCGCAATTTTGCTGAAAATTTCCGGCCCCGCCCGCGCCATCTTGAGCGGTGAACGGGTCGCCCTGAATTTTGTCCAGCGCCTTTCAGGAGTCGCCACGCTCGCCGCCCGGTTTGTCCGCGAGGTTCCCCGCGCCAAAACAAGGATTCTGGACACCCGCAAAACCACTCCCGGTTGGCGTTCGTTTGAGAAATATGCCGTGGCCTGCGGCGGCGCCCAAAATCATCGCTTCGGCCTTTTCGACATGATTTTAATCAAGGACAATCACCTGGCCGCCTTGCGGCATCATAAACCCAACGCCATCGCCGCAGCCATCCGGCGCGCCCGGTCAGAATTTCCAAAATTGAAGATTGAAGTCGAAGCGGACAACCTGGCGCAGGTCGCGCACGCGGCCGATGCCGGCGCGGACATCATTTTGCTCGACAACATGGACCTGAAACGGCTCCGCCTGGCGGTGAAAATCGTCAAGGGCCGCGCCCGGACCGAAGCCAGCGGCGGCGTGAATTTGAAAAACGTCCGCGCCATTGCCCGCACGGGCGTGGATTTTATTTCCGTGGGCGCGCTCACCCATTCGGCGCCAGCCGTGGACATTGGACTGGACTTCGAATGACACCTGACGCGAAAATTCTCTCCGCCTTGCGCGAAAACTTCGATGGCGTTTCCGGCGCGGAGCTTGCCGGCCAGTTGCGCATCAGCCGCGCCGCCGTCTGGTCCCGAATTGAGGAACTGCGCGCCCTGGGTTACGAAATCGAGGCCGGTCCTCATTTCGGCTATCGCCTCGTCGGCGAACCGGACGCCCTCCATGCCGACGATTTACTGGCCCGCCTGGGAAAAATGAAAATCATCGGGCGCGACATCCGCGTGTTTGAGCAGACGACTTCCACTAATGATGTCGTCGAAAAACTGGCCCGTGACGGCGTGCGCGAAGGCACGGTCGTCTTTGCCGAATCGCAGACGCGCGGACGCGGGCGGCTCGGCCGCAAATGGCTCTCGCCGGCCCGGAGAGGACTGTGGTTCTCCATCCTGCTCCGGCCAAATTTACGTCCGCAGGAAACCACCCAATTGACTGTCGCTTCCGCCGTCGCCCTGCGCCGCGCCATCGCGTCGGAAACCGGATTAAACCCGGAAATCAAATGGCCGAATGACGTCCTGGTCGCCGGGAAAAAAATCGCCGGGATTTTGACGGAAATGAGCGCCGAACTGGACAAAGTCCGCTACGCCATTCTCGGCATTGGCATTGATGTGAACCTGACCGCCGCCGAGTTCCCCCCGGAACTGAAAAAACTGGCGACTTCCTTGAGAATTGAAACCGGCGCGCCGGTCTCGCGCCCGGCGCTGGCCACGGCCATTCTCCGCGAGTTGGACTCCGTTTATTCGGATGTTTGCGCCGGAAAATTTTCGGACATTGCCGATGAGTGGGAGGAGCACTGCGCCACCATCGGCAACAATGTCGCCGTTCAAATCGGCGACCGGAAAATCCGGGGCCGCGCCGAATCATTGGATGACGGCGGCGCGCTGCTGTTGCGCACCGAGTACGGACAGTTGGAACCGATTTTTGGCGGCGACGTTACTGTTGAAAAATGATTCTCCTCTTCGACATCGGCAATACCAACACCCACCTCGGCATCGCGGACGACGAACGCGTCGTCCGTCAAACCAATCTGCCCACCCGCGAATGGTTCGCTGGGAAGGCCGCCGCCCGCGTGAAAAAATTTGCCGGCGCAAAAAAGATTGACGGCGCGATTTTGTGCAGCGTGGTGCCCCTCGCCACGCCGCTCATCCGCCGGGCCGTTCGCGCGTTCTGGAAGCTGGGCGTCCTGGAATTATCGCCCAAAACCCTGCGCGGTGTGGGCATCGAGTATCCCCATCCGCGTTCCATCGGTCCGGACCGCCTGGCCAACGCCGTCGCGGCCAAATTCCATTTTGGCGCGCCCGTGGTGGTGGTGGACTTCGGAACGGCGGTGACCTTCGACGTGGTGAACCCCGCGGGAAATTACGCCGGCGGCATTATTGCGCCGGGCCTCGCGGCAATGACCGATTATCTGCACGAAAAGACCGCCTTGCTGCCGAGGATTAAAATCGTCGAGCCGGGGACCGTGGTCGGCAAGAGCACCGTCCAGGCCATGCTTGTCGGCGCCGTCCATGGCTATCGCGGTTTGATACGCGGGTTGATCGGCGAATTGAAACAGGAATTGCGCGTGAAAAAACTGCCGGTGCTCGCCACCGGCGGTTATGCAAAGCTGATTGCTTCGCGGTTGCCGGAAATCTCCGCCGTCGAGCCGGACCTGACTCTCGAGGGGCTGCGATTGTCCTGGAGGGCAGCCAGCAGCACCAATATCGGAACCAGAAAAAGCCAGGGCGGGGATTTTATCATAAGCGCGTGATGCCGCCTGACATTCCAAAGCTGCGTCACAGCCAACAGAAATTCAAGGCAACAAATTCACAGGCGCGCCGTCACCATTGACACCGGGCTCTCGTCGCCCTATAAATGCAGTCCATGACCCCTCGATCTTTCCTCTGGGCGCGAGCTCGCACCCGCATCGCCCTCATTCTCCTCGCTTTTCCATCCGCGGTCGCGCTGGCGCAGACCGAAACTCCGCCAACACCAATCTTTCCGGACATCGCCCCAATCTGTTCGATTGACAGCCTGACCAACCTCACGCTTCCCAACACCACGATTGATTCGGCCGTGCTCAACGCGGATGACGACTCGTGCCGCATTACCGCCACAGTCACGCATCCGCCGTCAGGCGATCAGGTCAGGATCTTCATTGCCCTTCCCATCAAAGGTTGGAATGGAAGATTTCAAGGAACAGGCGGAGCCGGTATGGCCGGCGGGTTTTCGTTCAGCCTGGGCGGACCGTTGCGTTTGGGTTACGCGACCGGCGCCACCGACACCGGCCACCAGGGCATGAGCGGCAGCTTTGCCCTTGACGCCAACGGACGATTGAACTGGCAGTCCATCGAGGACAACGCCTATCTCGGCATCCACGATATGACCGTCGTCGGCAAGGCGTTGACCAAGGCGTTCTATGGCCGGGCCCCGCGCTACTCCTATTTCGTCGGGTTCTCAACCGGCGGACGCCAGGGACTGATGGAAGCCCAACGCTATCCTGACGACTACGATGGAATTATCTCCGGTTGCCCCGCCATCAACTGGCAACGATTCGTTCTGGCGGAACTGTGGCCGCAGGTCGTCATGCGGGCGGGCAGCAATTTTGTGTCAAGGGCAAAACTCCAGGCCGCCACGGCTGCCACCATCGCATCCTGCGGCGGGCAACAGGGCGCCGACAATCGCGTGATTCAGGATCCCTCGCGTTGCACCTTCGACCCCGGGGCGCTGGTCGGCACTCAAGTCGGCGACAGCACCTTCACCGCCGCCGACGCCGATGTGATTCGGAAAATTTGGGCTGGACCCCGGGCACAGGATGGCGGTTTTATCTGGTATGGTCTGTCGCGCGGCGCCGACCTCACCGCACTCGCCGGAAGAACGCCGTTCCCCATTGCCATGGACTACGTGCGTTATTTTTTGGTCCAGGACCCCAAATGGAGCGCAACCTCGCTGACGCCCGACGAATATTATTTCCTGATGAGGCAATCGGTGGAGGAATATGGCGACGTTATCGGGACCGACAATCCGGACCTGTCCCGATTCCGCGACCACGGTGGAAAAATTATCATCACACACGGACAGGCTGACCAACTCATTATGACCCAGGGCACTGTGGACTATTACAGCCGTGTTTGTCAGCAAATGGGCGGACAGAAAAAAGCGATGCAGTTTGCGAGGCTATTCCTGATTCCCGGGGCGGGCCACGGCACCGGTGGCGTTGTGTACGACCAGGACGCGATCATCCGTTGGGTCGAAAAGGGTGTGGCGCCGGACAAACTCATTGCCCGGGAACAGGGTGGGAGCCAGGCATTGTTCCCGTATCCGGAGCTGGCCCAATACAAAGGCAGCGGGAGCGCCGATGACGCTGCCAATTTCGTCCCGGTTTTGCCGCGAGATTAGCGCCCGCTCATGTCCGTGTTGCTCACAAAGGCGATCCTCTTGCTGTCCGGCGACCATGACCCCACATTCATCGAGCCTTGCCCGCCGTAAATATAGGCTATCACCTTCGGCTCGCCGCCTTCCACCGACATCAGCCGGAGATAACATTCCTTGTAATAAGGATGTGTCGTCGGATCAATGTCCGGCGGAAAACTGATGAACACGATCCATTTGCCGTCAGGCGAAATATGCGGAAACCAGTCGTTGAACTCGTCGTGCGTCACCTGCTCCTGTTCCGTTCCATCCGGTTTCATCCGCCAAATTTGCATCTTTCCCGTGCGGCTGGAATTGAAATAAACATAGTTCCCATCCGGCGAATATTCCGAGCCGTCGTTCAAGCCATTGGAATCGGTCAAGCGAATTTCGTCGCCCCCGTCCGAGGGGATTTTGTAAACGTCGAATTTGCCATTTCGACCTCCGGTGAAGACCAGGAATTTCCCATCCGGCGACCATCCGTGCGCGTACGAGGGCGTCGCCGTCGTGATTCTTTTTGGCGTTCCCCCGCCGAGCGGCACGGTGAAAATGCAGGACTGCCCGCCCGTGCCCGCGCCCTGGCCGCTGATCGCGAGCATCGTTCCGTCGAAGGATATCACATGGTCGTTATTGTTTCTGTTCGCAAAGTCCGTCGCGATGATGCTTTCCTTTTTCGTGGCCAGGTCAAATCGGACAAGCTTTCCCCAATCCCCCGACCGCCCGCTGATGTTGTAAATCAGCGCGCTGCCGTCGCGCGTCCAATTCGGCGCCTCGAACGGCTCCGCCGACCCATTGACCGTCTCCATTTCGCCGTTTTCCACGTCCAGAATGTGCAGCAAACTCCCGATGTAATCCCGGTAGGGAACAAAATCCGGTCTGGCCGGACGGATGATTTCCACGTCGTGAAATATTGCTTCTTCCCTGGCATCCGGATTATGCGCGCACAGGAACAGGCCCAAAAACACCTCGTCCGGCATTTCGATATCGGAGAAATTTGTGCTCACAAACGTGTCGCCTGAATGCGCCGCGGAAAAAATATAATTCGTTCCGCGCCGCTCAAATTGGATGATGTCTGCATTCGTGATGGGCAGGACAAATTCCATCGTGTTGCTTCCGGCAAACTGGCGATACTGAAGCGACGTCAGGCCCACCCCGTGTTCGACCGCGTCCACGTAAGTCGCGTCGGAATCGAGGCTGGAACGCGCCATCCACCCGATCTTGCGATGCGGTTCGGCGCTCGCGCCGACAAATTCCACCCGCGCCCGCACGATGAAATCGCCCTTCATCTTTCTCCAAAGAAATTGAAATTCATCGTTTGTGGACCAGATATTCCGGCCGCCGGCGGTCAACGTGTAGCTCTCGTCCGCCGGGTTATAAGTCGCCGAACCCGGAATTTTCGGCGCGCCGATGTCGCCATGCCCGTTGAATTGGCCGAGCGGGCCGCCTTGCGCCAAAATGGATGGGATGGCTGAAAATGAAACAACGGACGTTACGATCCACTGGACAAAAATGGCGGCTTTCATAACAGGCGATTGGATTTGCCGAATCATGCGCCCCGGCTATTCACTTGTCCAACAGAAACTCGGCTTGGCAGACGTAGGAGACGACGTCAGGAGTCTCTGACCAACACGCGCGTTTCGCCCTCTTTGCTCGAATGAATGATCCGATTGCAGGCCTTTTAGAAAACTGGCCATGAGCCGGGATTTGGCAGCCGCCAGCTTCAACATCGAACGGATTTTGGAACCGCAACCCACAATCGAGTTCAAGCGCCTCGACCCAAAAGGTTACGAACGGCACCTAAAGCGCCCGCTCTTTCTCGTTATCCGCGCCCGTAAGAAATGTTAGACAACTTCATCGGGTCGGTGGGCTGTTTTGCGGGCTCGAATTGGCGTAGCCTCCGCTCAAAAGCCGAAAGCGTCCGTTTGGCGTGCTTGGCAAGCAGATTGGCGCGTTCTGCTAGTGACAGATTCCGAGACTGAGGTATCGTCAAGGCATGAATACGAACAAAGTTAATATGGAAATGCGCAAGTTGGGAAAGAGCAATTTGGAAGTGTCCGCCATCGGGCTGGGCTGCATGGGAATGAGTTTTTCCTACGGCCCACCCAAAGACAAAAAGGAAATGACGGCCCTGCTGCGCGCCGCCGTTGAGCGCGGCATCACGTTCTTCGACACGGCGGAAGTTTATGGACCGTTCATTAACGAAGAACTCGTGGGCGAAGCGCTCGCGCCGTTCAAAGGCCAAGTGGTTATCGCCACGAAGTTTGGATTTGATGTGAGCGGCGCCGACAAACGTCCCGGCGCGGCCGGGCTTAACAGCCGGCCCGAGCACATCAAGCAGGCCGTTGAAGGCTCCCTCAAGCGGCTGCGCGTCGAGAAAATTGATTTGTTATACCAGCATCGCGTTGACCCGGACGTGCCCATCGAAGACGTGGCCGGAACGGTCAAAGAATTGGTTCAGCAGGGCAAAGTGAAACATTTCGGGATGTCCGAAGCCGGCGTGCAAAGCATTCGCCGCGCGCACGCCGTCCTGCCGGTGACCGCGCTCCAGAGCGAATATTCCCTGTGGTGGCGGGAACCGGAAGTGGAGATCCTGCCGACTTTGGAAGAATTGGGAATCGGATTCGTTCCGTTCAGCCCGTTGGGCAAGGGCTTCCTCACCGGGGCGATCAACGAGACCACCAAATTCACCGGCGATGATTTCCGCAACAAAGTCCCGCGTTTCAGCGAGGAAAATCGAAAGGCAAATCAAGCCCTCGTGGATGTAATCAAAAGATTTGCGGAGCAGCAGGAGGCCACGCCCGCGCAGATTGCCCTGGCCTGGCTGCTGGCGCAGAAGCCGTGGATCGTTCCCATTCCCGGCACAACCAGGCTGCATCGCCTGCAAGAGAATATCGGAGCGCTTTCCATTCATCTCTCGCCCGAAGACCTGCGTGAACTGGAACGCGCGGCGTCAAAAATCGCCGTGCAGGGAGCGCGCTATCCCGAACATTTGCAAAAACTCGTTGGACGCTGAACCAGGGGCGTCAAACCAATGAAAGAAACATTATGAGCAATAACATCAAAGAAAAGGTTGTCGTGATCACCGGGGCAAGCAGCGGATTGGGCGAAGCGGCTGCCCGATTTCTGTCTGCCGAAGGTGCAATCGTTGTTCTGGGCGCGCGGCGCCTCGAACGTCTTCAAAAATTGGCGGACGAATTGACCGCCAAAGGCAGCAAGGCAATTGCCATCGCCACCGACGTCACGAAGCGCAACGACGTAAAGAAATTGGTTGATACCGCCGTGCAAAAATTCGGACGGATTGACGTGATGATCAACAACGCCGGATTGATGCCTCATTCGCCGCTCGAACGCCTCAAAGTGGATGAGTGGGACCGGATGGTTGATGTGAACATCAAGGGAGTGCTGTATGGCATCGCCGCCGCGCTGGAGCACATGAAGCGGCAGAAATTCGGTCACGTCATCAATGTCTCCTCGGTGGCTGGCCACAAGGTGACGCTGGACGGCGCGGTTTATTGCGCGACCAAACACGCGGTGCGCGTGTTGTCCGAGGGATTGCGTCAGGAACTCAAGCCTTACAATCTCCGCACCACGATCATCTCCCCGGGCGCGGTGGCGACAGAACTGCCCAACACCATCACGGAGCCGGACGTCGCGGAAAGAATCAACAAATTCTACAAGGACGTCGCGATTCCGGCTGACTCGTTTGCGCGGGCGGTTGCTTTTGCCATCAGCCAACCGGAAGACGTGGATGTGAACGAAATCCTGTTCCGGCCAACGCGCCAGGCATTGTAAACCGAAAAGAAGGAATTGAAGTTATGGATATCAAAAGAATCGGCTCGCAACCATCGAACAAAGGACCAGTGGATTGGTTCACCGGCACGGTGCGGATTGATCCGCTGTTTCAAGCCGCCGCGCCCGCGCGCGTGAGCGGCGCGAGCGTTACGTTTGAACCCGGCGCGCGCACCGCTTGGCACACACATCCGCTGGGCCAGACGCTCATCGTCACCGCCGGTTGCGGTTGGGCGCAGCATTGGGGCGGACCCGTCGAGGAAATTCATCCGGGCGATGTGGTTTGGTTCCCTCCCGGCGAAAAACACTGGCACGGCGCCTCGCCAACCACGGCCATGACGCATATCGCCATCGCGGAATACCTCGACGGCAAGGTGGTTGACTGGATGGAAAAGGTCAGCGACGAGCAATACCGAAAATTATGACGGACCGTTTCCGCGTTTCGAGTCTGTTGGCGCCGCGACTGGCGGAGCACAAGATCGCTTTGTCGGCGTTGCTGCAACGGGCGGGTCTGCCCGCGGGATTTTTCCGGCAGGAAAAAATTTACGCCACGACCGCCGAACTGTTCGCGCTGTGGCGCGCCATCGGCGAGACGAGTGCCGACCCGGCGATTGGCCTGAAGTTCGGCGCCGAACCGCGCCTGGAGCGTTACCATCCGACGGCCATCGCCGCCGTTTGCAGCCGTTCCTTCCGCGATGCGCTCCAACGCATCGCCCGCTACAAGCGGCTGACCTGCCCCGAGGAAATCCGCCTGCGCGCCAACGGCGACGAAGCGTCGGTGGAATTCACCTACCTCGAAGCGACCGGAGAGCAGCCCAATGTGATGGTGGATTTGGTCCTGGCTTGGATCGCTTCCATCGCCCGCAAGGGCACGGACGGACAGATCACGCCGCTGCGGGTGGAACTGACACGCGCGCCGCGGCACCGCGAGTTGCTGGAAAATCATTTCGGTTGCCGCGTGCGCTTCAAGGCCGCGCGCAACGCGCTCGTGTTCCGCGGCAACGACCTGGACCGGCCGTTTGTCACGCACAACGAGGATTTGCTGGCGGTGGTCGGGCCGCAGTTGGAAGCCGAGTTGCAGGCGCGGAACCAAAGTGCGGACGTGGGCGAACAGGTCAAGCACACGCTGAAGCGCTCGTTGGCGGGAAAACGCCCGACGCTTCAGCACGTCGCGCGGGAATTGCGCATGAGCGCCCGCACGTTGCAGCGGCGATTGACCGGGGCGGGCGTCACGTTTCAACAACTGGTGGAAAACACGCGGCGCGAACTGGCGCGGCATTATCTCAAACACAGCACGGTTGAGTTGAACGAGGCCGCCTATCTGCTCGGCTACGAGGATGGCAACTCGTTTTTCCGCGCCTTTCATCAGTGGGAAGGCGCTTCGCCGGGTGAGTGGCGCTCCCGGAATGGCGTGGCAGCGGTCGCGGCATGATTTCGGCGTGCTGGACAAATTCCGTCAAAGGTCGCCGCTCCCATGCCTGCTCTTGGTGCGGTTTCAACCTGATGCCTGCTGCCGCGGTGTCATGGCGTTGAGAGCCGATAATAATTCCTGAATCGGGATGGTCAGGCTGAGGGCCTTTGGACCGGCAAGCCCCCCGCGAAGTGCTTGGGCAGTTCCACGGCGTTGTGGACACGGGCTGCATTTACGATAAATTGTCACGAATTTCCTTTACCAAACAAACTCATGGAACGAATTGGAATTGTCGGAGTTGGCCGCATGGGCGCCAACATGGCGCGCCGTTTGAAGGACGCCGGGTGCCCGGTCACCGCCGTTCATGACGTCCGGACTGACGTCGCCCAAAACCTGGCTACTGAGATCGGCGCGGAAGCCTGTGCGGAACTCGCACGCGTCACACAATTGGCCGATGTCGTCATTACGGTCGTAAGCGACGACGCGGCGATGAAGAAACTCTTCGCTTCCGGCGGCGATACTTTGCTGAAACGCGCAAAGGGAAAAATGTTCATCAACTGCGCGACAATTTCCCCGCAGATGCATGTGCGCGTCGAAGAATTGGCGGCAAAACGCGGAGCGCACTCGCTGGAAGCATGCATGGCATCGAGTGTCACACAGGCGCGGGAAGGCTCGCTTTATCTCATGCTCGGCGGCGAGCCGGCGGCATTTGAGCGCGCGAAACCGGTCCTGGAGAAATTGAGTTCATCCATGCGTTACATTGGCAAAGCCGGTGAAGCTGCGAAAGTCAAGGCACTGGTCAACATGGTCATGAATATCAATACCGCCGGTCTCGCGGAAGGTTTGGGCCTCGGCGCGGCGCTGGGACTCGACCTGACGATGTTGCGCGAAGTCTTTTCACAGACCGGCGCAAATTCCCGGGTCTTGCAAACCGACGGCGAAGACATGCAAAACCGCGAGCATTCCTGTTTCTTCAGCGCCGCGCACGCCGCGAAAGATTCCGGCATCGCGCTCAATCTCACCAAAAAAATGGAATTGCATTTGCCGCTCGCCGCCGCGACGTTCAAACAATATCGCCGCATGATTGACGAAGGCCTGGGCGAATTGGACAAGTCCGGCGTTGCGGAACTGACGTTCAAAGGCCGGCATCGGTCAAAATCCAAATGAGCAAAGTGGTCCACATCGCGGGCAAGCCACCGCATTAGCCTGGATCGGGCCGTTCCCCAATGGCTGCCCCAAGTGACATCTCACTTTCAGTTTCCAAACCGGATCCACTGATGCGCCCGTTAAAATCCCGTCGCCGTCAAAGTATCGAACGTAAAGCCATCGCCCGGGAGTTCCACAAACGCGCTTTTGGGGGAAGAGATGGCTCGTGTCAATTTCCTTCCTCCCGGCGAACGCAAAAGATATTTGAATCGCATCCGGCAAAGAAAAGACAGGCTTGCTGCCAAAAGAAATTGATTGGCTTCACGGTCCGGTCAGCAGTGGCAAACTCGTCACGACAACGGTTGACCGCCGCGCGATGCTACCTTGCCATGCCCATGCAGCCGCCCTTAACATCCGAGGCAAATGGCCATTCGCCGCAGAGCCCTGCCGGAGGACCTTAAACTGCTTTTGGACGTTATCCAGCGAGGCCAACTTTTCGCGCTTCAGGATTCGCTCAGAGCCGGTAAGCTCACCCGCGTAACCGAAGGCCCGGGCAAGAATCTCTGCCTGCTCCACGAGGCCATTCACACCGGTTTCCACAGCATGGTCGAGGAACTCCTTCGCGCCGGCGGCTGGTCGCAGGACGAGCTCGCCGATGCGTTCGACCTCGCCCGCGCACGCAAGCGCTACGATATCGCCGACCTTCTTGTCAGCCACGGCGCGCAGGCAAAACAGTTGGATTTTCAAATCTGCTGCCGCGACCTCGACCTCGGCGCGATGGAACGACACCTCCGCGCGGGCACCGACCCAAACCAGGACAATGCTTTCGCCGAAGCACTTTGCACGATCAAAGCCCGTCCTTTGCTCCGATTCTACCGCCAGTTCCGCGCCGAATTCCCCGCCCTGGACGATCAAGCCGCCCTCGCCCTTTGCGACGCGGTCCAGCACAACCAGGTCCGCTGGACTGCTCTCCTCGCTTGGGCCGGTGCGGACCCGTTCCGTCCGGTCCCGAACGACTTCTCCGACTCGTTTCCGGTGGACTCCGAAAACTGCACAACCGCCGCCCGCGCGGCACTCTGGCGTAACGATCCTGCCATACTGAAGGTCCTGCGCCTCAACCCGACACCCGAGCAAGCGGTCGAACTCCTCAAAGAAATCGCCTGCAGGGCTAACTCCTCGCTTTTCCGATTCCTTTTTTCAAAGGCAAATCCGGCCGCGATTAATGACACACCCCTCGGCGGCTCCTCCGCGCTTGACGCCTTGCTCCGCCGGGCACAAGACCGGTCGCCGTGGAGCACCGACACTGTAACGGATGACGAAACCGAGACCCTCCAATGCATCGAAATGCTTTTGGACGCTGGCGCCAAATGGTGCCCGACCGCCGAGGGCCTCCGGTACATTCGGCGCGCCCTGCTAAAACACGACGCCCGTTACATCGTGCAAGTAGTCCGACTTCTCCTCTACACGCCCGGAGCCGTTGACGTTCAGCAGTTCCTCGAATTTTGCCGGTCCCAATCACTCGCCTCGCAAATCGCTGTCGCCGACCCATATTTGCACCAAGAACTAAAACAACTCCGCAAATCCACTCGAAACGTCAATGCTTCCGATGCAGATACCAAAACGGAAACTGTTCCCGCTGTCGTGGAACCTCGACATACCTCACCTCCGGTTCTGCCGCCGGCTGCTTAGGTTCAACCTCACCCAATTCCTCCAGTTCCGTAGGCTCAGGATACGGCCCGCCCACCGGTATCGTGGTGACATCCAGTTTTCCGTCCCTCTCAAGCACCGGGTAGCCCTTCCCAAAAGGTCCCATCCCGGCCGCCGCGGCTTTCGCCCATGTCAGCCAATCCGCTTGCGCCTGTGTTAACGCTCCCCCAGCGGCAACCCGCCAGGTGGCCTCACAATACGCGACGTACGCCGCCACCCCGCGTGATTGTATCCACAGTTTGGCCGCGACCAACAGGTTCTGCCGCCTCAACTCCGCAATCTGCTCCAACTTCGCCTCATGACGCCGAATCCGTTCACGCGCTCTCCGTTCCTCTTCCAATTTTGCCTGCCGCTCCGCTTCCCTGGTCGCCTCATCCAGTCTGAGCTGCGCGGCCTCTTTCTGCTGCCGGGCCAGCTCCGCCTCGCGCTTCCGTTGCTCCCCGAACCAACGAAACGTCGCCTCAACCTTTTCGACCACCACACCAACGATCACTTCTAGCGAACGCCCATCCCCTTCCTTCCATTTCCGCTTGCCCTTCAACCCGGACGCATTCACCTCGAGCGCGAGTTTTCCGGTAGCCTTGGTTTCCTTCAGACTCCAGGTCCAACTCGGCCTTCGCTTGTCTACGTTCGTCGGTTCGCGTTCCAAATCAATCGTCCCCTCACTCCAGCGAACGTGGACCTTTCCCCCATCTCGCACGATTCCTAAACCCTCGCCGTCATTCTCCCCTTCCTCGAAGTTGTAGCCCCGATGCTCCAGCTCGCAAACAAGCGCATGCATTGCCCGCCCGAACCTCGGGACCAACGCGGGCGTCATGTCACACTCGGATAAATCCGGACTTCTTATGCTGACGAACCCCAGTTCACCAGGCTTTGCTATCTGCAAAGCCTGCATATGCCTCTCCACGATCGGATGCAACTCGGCTCCCTCCGGCGGCAACTCGACCCGAATAGGATCGAGGTCCTTTCCAACGGGCTGAACATTCGCAGTTTGTTTTGCCGCTTGGGGTTCGCCACCAGCAGCTTTCTCCGGTTGCTCTTCCGAACCCGCATTGGGGGTGACATCCTCCACACCTGAGGGTCCGCTAGTTCCAGCCACTGTCGCTTTTGCCTGCCGCTCAGCCGCGGATTTCGCCGCACGCAGCGCACGTGACAACGTCGGTTCCAGCGTCACCTCCGTCGGAGTGCCAAGCCCAGCATCCGGCAACTGGATTTTCTCGACCGGCAGGCCCAAAGACAGTCGCACCCAATGCCCGCCTGGCGGCCGAGGCACATTCATGACCTCACAAGCCGCAACCAATTGCACATAACTCGTTCCCCATTCGTTAGCCAGTTGCTTCAAGCTCATCTGCCAAACCTTCTCGTACAGCTCCTGGCGCGTAATAGAGACTGCGCCTCTATTCCGAACCGGCTCCACGGCGGTGCCCGCGATTTGCCGATCGGTTTCCGTTACCTTCGCAGCCTTCGCCTCTTCAGCCCGCGGAGCCTCTGGCAAAGGCGGCGACTCCTCTTCACTGAGCGTCCCTTTTGGCCTGAGAAGAAATTCAACCGCAACGCCAGCCTGTGCCTCCGGTAATGGCACCTGTTCGACCATCTGTCCCAGCCGAAGCATCTCCCAATGGCCCGACACCGGCCGAGGGACATCCATGGCCCTGCATGCTCTAACTAGTTCGACATACGACGTACCCAACTCCGTCCAGATCCTGCGCAATGGTTTGCTCCAAACCAACCGGTGAAGCTCCTCACGTGTGATTCTGATTGGCTCTCGACTCATCCCCCGAGGTTGCTTCCCCGCGGCCTTCATTCAAGCAAAAACATCTTACATCAAAATCCGCTCCCCGTTCTTCCTCTCTTTCAATATCATGGTCTGCGATGGGCAAGAAACGCGAGCTTTCCGAGTATTCGAGACAGGAACTGTACGACCTGGTCTGGTCCACCCCTGCCCGCAAACTCGCCCCGGACTTCGACATATCAGACGTCGCTATCGCCAAACGATGCAAAAAGCTGAACGTGCCCCGCCCCTCGCCTGGCTACTGGGCCAAAGTCGCAGCCGGTCAGACCCCGTCAAAGACTCCGCTGCCGCCCACAAATGAAGAGGTCTTCGCCAAAGAGGCGCGGAACCCGATGCCAAAGTCTCTGCCACTTCCAACCAGGACAGCTCCTCTAAATCCACAGGCATCCGAACTCCTTTACGCATTAAACAAGGCAGACCTCGACTCGTACAAGCGCACTCGGCTGCATGACAAGCCGGATTTTCCTGACGTGCTCGTTTCCAAGGATTTGGCCGAGCGCGTCGCGAAGGCTTTTCACGTGATACTCGCCGGCCTCGAGCCGCTGGGGATCAACTGGCGCAAATCTCGAAGCAGTTACAACAGCGGTCATTTCAGGAAAGGGCAGGACAGGCTCCAGTTGGCCATTGCCGAGGACGTTATAGACCCGGACGGCTCAAGACGTTGTCCGCCTGCTTATGAATCGCGCCAAAGCGGCAAACCCTGCAGGCTTCTCACCTTTTCGATAAAAAGACCTGGTTATTACAGCAGCGAAGAAATTCAAAAGTGGTCCGAGACCAACAAGCTCCCGTTGCAAGAAGTGCTCGCTCAACTTGTCGGAGCTGTTCGCAAGCACTTCCTCGATGCTCAGGAACGTCGAGCTCAGGAAAAAATCGAGTGGGAGAAGCAACGCATCGAATCCGAACGCCGCTGGCGGGAACATGAGAGAAAGGAAGCCATCCGGCTCCAGCAGGAGAAAGAACGCAAGCACGCCCAGGCGATTGCCGCCGCCAAAAAGACCCGGCGCACCAACCTGGTGAAAGCTGCGGAAGATTGGCGGTTTTGTGGCTCGCTGCTTGAGTTCGTTGAACAATGCGAGCGGCACTGGAAAAGCGAGGCCAAACAACTTACCCCTGAACAACTCGATTGGCTGGCCTGGGCCAAACAGGCGGCGGGGACCGCCTCGACATTTCCGGCAGACTTTCCCGACCCTGCAAAAGATGGTGGTTTTGACCCAAGCTCGATTCCCTTCGGAGGCCCATATCCCACATCGAGAAACCTTGACGAGTAACCGAAGGGGAACAATGGTCGCCTTTTGGGCAGCGGCGATCTCCAGCCATGGCTCGTTGTTTTTATCAGCGGTGACTGGTTTTTTTGAACGGGTGACCACATTTTTTGCACGAGTGACCTGATTTTTTGTATTGGTGGCCAAATTATTTGCATGCTGACACGATTTAATTTTTGCCTACTACCCTCACTCCACCGTCACGCTCTTCGCCAGGTTCCGCGGCTTGTCCACATCGCACCCCCGCGCCACCGCAATGTGATACGCAAATAATTGCAGCGGCACCGCCGCCAGTATCGGATTCAGCGATTCCAACGTGTTCGGCAGG
>DATJSQ010000284.1:0-13615 GCA_035503995.1 Verrucomicrobiia bacterium
AGCCTGGCCGGTAAAAAGCGAGGCGCTGACGGCGCACTACCGGGCTGTGGCCGGGTTCACGGGGCTGGCGGCGCGACGGGACGACTTGGAGGAATGGTTCCCGCTGTATTCGAATACGCCGGGGACGCTGCGAACGAGCCGGCAGGCGGATTGCTTTTTGGAAAACCTGCAACGCTATCGGGAAGCGCTCCGCGAGGCGGGCTGGCGCTTTGGCCGGGCGCGACTGGCCCTACGCGCAGCCGATTCCACCCGTGGCCGCGGCTGCGTCTATTGCCGGATGTGCTTGTATGGGTGTCCCTACGGCTGCATCTATTCTTCCGCCGAAACGGTGGCGGAAATGCGCGCGGGCAAAAATTTCATCTATCAGCCCGAGGTCATCGTGCAGCGCCTGCGCGAGAATTCCGAAAAGGTCTTCATCACCGGCCATCATCGCCTCACGCGAGCGCCGGTTTTCCATGAAGCAAGCCGGGTGTATTTGGCGGCGGGCGTCGTTCCCACCACACAGATTCTTTTGCGTTCGCAAGACGCGTATGACCGCCCGGTCCGCGCGCGGGACAGCCAGTATTTTATCTTTCCGCTGCTCACCCTGCGCCGCGCGCGTGAAGCGCGGAACGAAGCGGCCTACACCTTGAGCCAGTTGTTCATTGAAATTGCCCGGCCGCAAATCGCTCCGCGCCCGGTGCATTTGCAGATTTACAGCTTCAACGAGATCATCGCGCAGACCGTCCGCAAATCGCTCGGACCGCTCAAACCTTTCGCGGCACCGCTGGAAGAGCGGATTCTGATTGCGCAGGGTTATTTGCATTCGGACGATTCGCCGGAAATCGAAATGACCTTGAAGCGGGACGGCGAAAAGGATTATTTAAACGTGGAGGCGAGATCGAACGATGAAACGCGCCGCACCGTTCTGCGGGTGCTGGGCGAATTCGGGCGGAACGCGCGCCGGCTGCGGGCGATTCCGATGTCACCGATGTTGCAATTGATGCAACCCGGGTCTGGATTTCATACCGGGGGAACGTTTCCGATGCGGGCGCAGCCGGGAGAATTTGAAAGTGACGCGCTGGGGCGTCCGCTTGGATGGTCGCGGGTCCATGCGGTGGACGCCAGCGTGCTGCCCAGCGTGCCGGCGACGACGATAACGTTTCCGGTCATGGCCAATGCGCACCGGATTGGATGGGAAACGGCGGCATGAAATAGTTGCCGAAGAAAATTAACCGCAGAGAACGCAACACGAAAAAAGACATTTTTAACCGCAGATGACGCGGATAATCGCAGATATTTTATGAATGAATACCCACACCAGGACACTCTCAGCGGCAGACTGATTCGTTGTTTTTTATCCGCGTTTATCCGCGTAATCCGCGGTTAATATTGTTTATCATAAATGAAACAGATCTGTGCCATCACCGGAAGCAACGGCTACGTGGGCGGTTGCCTCAAAAATTATTTTGCCGCGCGCGGCTGGGAAATTTTTGAGCTGACCCGCCGGCCCCGTCCGAATTCGCGTTCCGCCCTTTTCCAGCTTGGTGATGACGTTTCCCCGCAATTGCTGTCCGGCGTGACGGCGCTGATCCATTGCGCCTACGATTTTACCCCGTTGCGCTGGAATGAAATTGCGGCGGCGAACGTGGACGGCTCGCGAAAAATCCTGGAAGCGGCGCGTGAAGCGAAAATTCCGAAAATTATCTTCATTTCCAGCATCAGCGCGTTCGCCGGCTGTCGTTCGCTCTACGGCAGGGCCAAATTGGAAATCGAAAAGATCGCGCTCGATTACGGGGCGCTCGTCATCCGCCCGGGCCTGGTTTATGGCGGCGGTTCGGGCGGGATGTTTGGCAAACTGGCGGAGCAAATCAAGAAGTCGGCGTTGGTTCCGATGATCGGCGGCGGTTCGCAAATCCAATTCCTGGTCCACAGCGAGGATTTGTGTTCGTTCATCGAACGCTATGCGGACGGCGCGGTGAAAATTTCACCGCGCATTCTGACGGCGGCCGATGAGCAGCCGTGGCCGTTCAAAAAGCTGCTTTTGGAGATTGCGAAGGGATTGAATAAAAGGCCCGTGTTCATTCCGTTGCCGTGGCGTCTCGTGTGGCTGGGGCTGAAAACGACGGAACTTTGCGGGCTGCGGCTGAATTTCCGGAGCGACAGCCTGGTGAGCCTGATGTATCAGAACCCCAATCCGGATTTCTCGATGAACGCGGGCGTTGGACTAACTTGTCGTCCGGTGGACAAGTCGGAGTCAGTAGTCGGTAGTCCGTAGTTCATACTCCGTTGTTTTTCGTTTCGCCTATTTAGCGTATTCGCGGTTGAAGAATTTTCCTAGGTTGGCTCCTTGTTTTGTGTTTTTGCTTTTCGGATACATCCACCTTTATTTGCGTCATCCGCGGTCTTGATTCCCCCAAGGTTTTCTACGAAATCGCCGGCGGTTTTCGCCTGGCGGTCTTCAATCCCAGGGCGCTCATGAAAAAGCTCGAGAAAATTCCCTGGATGCCGAGGACAACGAGGGTGACCGCGGGAATCAGGCGCCGCATGTTTTCTTCCGTGGACGGCAGAATGCCGTAATTCGCCTGTTTCCAAATCCAGACGGCGCGGGCGAGCAAGGCAATTCCGGCCAGCAAGACGAAAACGCCGAGGATGATTCCTTTTTCCAGAGTGAAAATTTTCAAGACGCGAGCGAGTTTGGGGTCCTCCGGCAAAAGCCCTTCGGCGATGGCAAATACCTTGGTGAAAAACGCGAAGGCAACGAGTTGAAATCCAATAATCACCGTCATGCACGAAACCGCGAGGGTGCCGACATTGAATTTAACCGCGCCGATTTGGAAATTGCCGCATGAAAGCGGGAGGGAAACGGCCAGTCCGAGGAGACACAGGGCCATACCCGGAAAGAGAAACAGCCAGCGCGGCGAGAAAAGCAGCATGAAACGCAAATGCCGCCACCCGTCGCGCCACGGTTTCAAATGCGGCGGACGGGAGCGTCCGTCCTTGCTCAATGTCACCGGCACTTCGGCGATTTTCAATTTTTTCAGGGTGGCTTTGATGACCATTTCCGAGGCGAACTCCATGCCGGTGGTCTGCAAATCCAGCTTTTCGAAAGCGTCCCTGGTGAATCCCCGCAGGCCGCAATGAAAATCGTGCGCAGGACATTTAAAAAAAAGCCGTCCGATGAATGAAAGGATTGGATTGCCCAGCCAGCGGTTTTTCCAGGGCATCGCCCCCGGCAGGATGGCGCCGCCGCCGACCGGCAACCGGCAGCCCATCACCAGTTCAAATCCTTCCTGGAATTTTTTGACAAAGCGGTCCGCCTCGGAAAAATCGTAGCTGTCGTCGGCATCGCCCATCAAAATCCAACGGCCCCGCGCGGCGCGGCTGCCCCCGATCAGCGCGCTGCCGTAGCCTTTTTCAGCGATGGCGACGACGCGGGCGCCCTGTTTTTCGGCAATGGCCGGCGAGCCATCGGCGCTGCCGTTGTCGGCGACGAGGACTTCGCCGCTGACCCCGGATTTTTGGATTCCGATTTTCGCCTTCTCAATGCAACGCGCCAGCGTTTCCGCTTCGTTCAGGCACGGCATGAGAATCGTCAGATCAAGGGGCTGGGCCACGCGGGAAAATTTAATGACATCCACGGCAATTTGGCCAGCGCATTCGACCGGGCGCCGGCCAACCCGCCGTTCGGCAAAAAGAGCAGCGTCACCATCATCAACAAGTCGGTCGAACAGGGATTGGGCCGAAGGCGGAGCTCCAAACGGGAGGTCATGAAAAACGCGATTATATGAGGGTTCCGCAATGGGTTTGCAGACGGTGTCCGTCCGTGGTTAAATTTCCGGAATGAGCGTTGGCAAAATCATTGACTGGGCCGCCTTGCGAAAGGATTTTCCCATTCTCGACCAACAGGTCCACGGCAAACCGTTGATTTATTTCGACAATGCCGCTACTTCGCAAAAGCCACGCGCGGTCATCGAAGCGTTGAAACACTACTACGAGCGCGACAACGCCAATGTCCATCGTGGCATCCATGAATTAAGCAACCGCGCCACCACGGCTTATGAAGCCGCGCGCGCGCGCGCCGCCAGATTCATCAACGCCAAAAGTCCCGAGGAAATTATTTTCACGCGCGGCACGACGGAGGGCATCAACCTCGTCGCCAGCTCATGGGGTGGGAAGAATTTGAAACCGAACGACGTGATTTTGCTCACGGAAATGGAGCACCATAGCAATCTCGTTCCCTGGCAACTGCTCGCCCAACGCACCGGCGCCAAAGTCGCCTATCTGCCCATTTCGGGCGATGAAGGTTTGCTCGATTTAACCCGGGTGGATTCGCTGCTGACCAGGCAGGTGAAGATTTTTTCGATGGTCCACATCTCCAACTCACTCGGCACCCTGAATCCCGTGGCCGAACTCTGCGCCCGCGCGCGCGAATCGGGCATCGTCACCCTTGTGGATGGCGCCCAGAGCGCCGGGCATTGTCCCGTGGATGTTCAGGCCATTGGCTGCGATTTCTTCGCCTTCTCGGGCCACAAAATTTGCGGGCCGACCGGGGTCGGCGTTTTGTGGGGACGCCGGGAATTGCTCGAGGCGATGCCGCCGTATCAGGGCGGGGGCGAAATGATCCTGTCGGTCGGGTATGACAAGACGGAATTCAAGCCGGCGCCGCACCGCTTCGAAGCGGGGACGCCGGACATTTCCGGCCCGATTGGCCTGCATGCCGCCATGGATTACCTGGACGCCATCGGCCGCGAAAATATCTGGAAGCACGACCAGGATCTCGCGAATCATGCCTATGGAAAACTGGCCGCGTTGAAGGGCATCCGGCTATTTGGTCCGAAATTAAATTCCGACCAACGCGCCGGTCTGGTGAGTTTTCTGCTAAAGGACGTTCACGCGCACGATGTGGTGACGCTGGCGGACCAGGCGGGCGTGGCGTTGCGCGGCGGGCATCACTGCACGCAGCCGCTGATGCACAAGCTGGGCGTGGAATCCACCGCCCGCGCGAGTTTTTATTTTTACAACAACCGGTCCGAGGTGGACCGTTTCGTGGAAGTGATTGGGGAAATCCAGAAGTTTTTCGGGCAACGTTGAGACGGAAAACAGCAAGCCGGGAGCTGAGCCGGGAAGCGCAAAAAATGAGGATTGGATTTGAAATGACGCGAGTTTTAACGATTGCGTCCACTCCATTAACCCAGCAGACCCACACCCCATCCTGACCCTCCCCACGAATCCCCCATCCCTTTTTAGGGATACCACTTCGGATGAAAGTGGCCGCCTGCTCATGCGCGCAGCTCTGCTTATGGGACCGTACCTATATGCCGTATAGCGCATATTACACTACTTTCGGGGTGAAGATTTGTCTTGCTTATTATGTGAGTTAGTGTTAATCATGCGGGTGTTGGTGAATGGCGGCAGAATTGATTTTGCCGTTAAGAAAGGAAGGAAAAGTCATGCACCTATTATTCGCGCCGATGCTTGCCGTTGACCCCATGGTCACCCCGACTGGGGCCGCGGTCATTGTCATCCTTACTGTAATTGCGGTATTGCGCGGCAACTGACGCGGGCGCAGCCGCGAAGTGGCGGACTGAAAATCAGGACAGGCGCCGAGGTCGGTTTTTGGCGCTCATGCCCCCGGGGGTGAGTTGTCCCGCACGCCGGCTCGAAATTATTTCCGAAATTTTTCCTCGAATCCATTGCGCGATCTTCACATTCCATTCGGCGGAATCGTGAGGTAACTGACGACAAACTGGTAGGGAATGGCCGGAAAGACAAAGGCCCAAGGTTGGCCATCCAGCGTCACAGCGGCCAGCGCATCGTTGCCATTGGAAATCGGCGCCCCAAAATCCACCATATCCTTGCGGCCATCCCTCAATTCCACGGTGATTTGCAGGCTATTGGGGGTGATGCCCAGTTGCGACGGGTCGGTGAAATTGCGCATCAACCAGTCGTCGGCGGTGAGGTTGCTCAATTGCTGCACGGCCTGCTCGATGTAGCGTCCGGTAACGACGCCGGTGGAACCGGGCGCCAGCGACCACTTGTTGGCGGCGTCATGGACCAGCTCACGGGTCCTGCCATTCTGGTGGATGGTGACGCTGGCAACGTCCGGCATGTTGAAGCTCCAGATATGCCGGTCGCGGAACAGCCAATCGGCGGAAAAGAGGCCGCTGTCGCTGAACAACTTGTTGTAATCGTTGGCCGCCACCGCGTAGATGAAGTCTTCATCCGCGCGGCGGACAAAAACTTCATTGGTTCCCGTCCCCCCGAAAAGCAATTGGACGAGCACGTTGTTGGTGTCCGTGGCCGACGGCGAGGAGCGCAAGGTGACTTTGCATTGCGGCGTGGCCAGGCCATAGGCTTGCAGATCGGGCTTGGTCACCACGTCCTTGACAAACCGCTCAATTTGCAGGCCGGCGAGCGCCTGGATAAACGATTGCACCGTTCCGGCGTCCGCCGGAAATTTTTCGCCGACAATTTTCCAATCGTTGGTGCCAGGCCCTTCCTTCCGCAGGATGAAATGGTTCGGGCCGCCGACTTCGATTTCGGCAACCGGCGCGGTCAATTCCAATAAATTCCGGTCGCGAAAATCGTTCATGGCGCCGAACCAGGGCGTCAACGGCTCCTGCGCCGTCGTAAAAATTGTATTCCAACCCTCGCGCCGCGCATAGACCTGGGTGAGGTCGTCAGCCGGACTTTTTCCCACATCAATGGCGTCCGAGAAATTTGTTCCCTGCCCAAGCCAAAGGCTCAAGCCGGGCGGTTGCAGGCCATAGCGGCCCGGGTCGGCGTTCGGGTCGTCGGTGATGAACTGAGTGACGTGCGCGGATTGCAGCCGTTGGAGGGCGTCGGTGATGCGGTCGGTATCGGCGCGCGCCGGCAGGGGGCGAATCATGCGCCAGAGATGGGTCGCCGGATCGTCCCGCAATTCGATGACACTCGCGCCGTTGGTGACGACGATCCAGTCGAAAGCCTGTCCCGCGGTGACGAGGGAAGTATCGCGCCATTCATCCACGGAGTGGGGAATGAGTTTGAGCCAGGCGGAATCTGCCACGAACGCGCCGTCCACCCCGACGACGCCGAGGTACACCTGGTTGCCGGGCGCGGTCCGGTTGCCCACGAGCAATTGCCAGCGCTCGTCGGGCGTTTCAATGACGATGGTCGTCTGCGGATTATCCAGACCATAATCGGTCTCCAAGTTTTTGTTCGCCCGCAATTCGGCCGCGGTGATTCTCATGGCGGGAGAAAGCTTTTGGAGCGTATCCAGCAGCGCCTCCACGGCGGCGGATTGCGCCGGAAAGACAATTGGTTTGGCCAGCATCCAATTGCCGTTGGTGTGATCGGCGCGGATTTCCAACTGGCTGGCGGGAATGACTTGAACACTGGTGACGGCATCAGGCCGCAGGTGCGGCAGAATCAGCGTAGGCGCGCCGGAGACGTGGGCGAAATAGTGCTGATAGACAAAAATGAACGCCGCCAGCCCTGAGGCGATGACAAACCAGACACCTGTCGTTTTTGAATGCATTATTTTCTCCGTACCAGCCAGACCAGTCCGCCGAGCAACAAGACACCGCCGGGCAAAGCCCCCAGCAACAACCAGCGAATCGTCTTTTGTTGCGCCTGCGTCATCAGCAATTGGTATTCAATCACCGGTTTGGGACCGATGCCCGCAAGCATTCGCGTCTGGTCCAGCAACCAGTTGACGGCATAGCCGATAAAATCGCGGTTCTCCACACTTTCAATGGATTTGTTGCCAAACGCGAAGGAATCACCAACCACGACGATGCGTGTGAGACCCCGCGGATTGGCGATGCCCGCGCCGGCTTTCTGCTCCACCGCCGCCATCAGTGGATACGCGCGCGGGAGGGCGCCAGGCGAATCGGCGAGCGTTGCATCCGGTCCGGAAAACGCCAAGTTGTCCACTTCCGGGGCGTCGGGCGGCGGATTTTGCTCATTGACGCTGCCGACGGGCCGCGGCAGGATCAGGTAAAGATGCGAGCCGACGAGGGGATTGACAACCGGATGTTTCGCAAAATTGGAAACAATAATATCCTCGCCGGAATAGGTTTTTTGCGGGTCCCGCACCCAATCATCGCCGACGTTGACGCCCCAACGTTGCAAAATCGGTTCCAGTCCCGTCGGACGTTTGATTGAGTTATAATTGAACAAGGCGAACAATTTGCCGCCCTGGGCAAGATACTGGTCAATTTTTTGGAGTTCCGGATCCGGAAACTGGCCGACCGGCCCGGCAATAATCAACAAATCACAATCGTCCGGGATGACGGCGCTGCCCGACAAATCCAGCGGTTGGATATCAATATCGTTTTGGGCGACGGCGGTGGCGAACTTGTAATAGCCCATGTCGCCGGTGTCGGCGAGGGATGCTTCGCCGTCGCCTTGCAGATAATAAGCCTTGAACGGTTTCGGATTGGTGACCGCGAGGAGCAGCGACGTGAACATCATCTCTCCGTTGAAGGCGACCGGCTTGCGGCGAAAGTCGAGTTCCTTTTCATCGGGGATTTGTTGCAAAGTATATTTCACCAGCGCGTCGCCCGGTGCGATTTTGAACCGGCCATCGCAATCAAAGATCGCCAGGTCCCGGTCAACGGCGGCGTCCAATTTGTATTGCTCCTTGATTTTTTGCGCCTCGGCGGCGTCCCGGACATAATCAACGGTCTGGACCGTAATATTCCGATTGGCCAGATGATATTCCTTCAGCAGCGCGGCAATGGTCGGATACATTTCATCGCTCTGGTCATAGTACAGGGTGACGGAGACATGGTTGGTGATGGATTGCAAAACACTCAGCGTATGGGCCGATAGTTTGACGTCCGTGCCGGAACTCAGATAAAAACGCCCGAAGAATTTGGTGCTGATGAAATTCGCCATAACGACCACGGCCAGCACCAGAAGGGTGCGCAAAAAGACGTCGAAACCGATCCGCCAGCGGCGGGCGGTTGAAAAACTGGTCGGGGATTTGGGTTCGGTCGGCATTATTTCCAGCGGCGGCTTTCCACCACGCGCAGCGTCAAAAACAAAAAGAAAAAGGTCAGGCTCGTGTAAAACACGAGCGGGCGGGTGTCCACCACGCCCCGGACAAAATCATTGATTTGTCCGGGCAAATTGAAAAACGAAAGCGCCTGCGCCTGCCAGCCCGGAAGGGAAACCTGGTCCGACAAATAACTGACCATAATGATGGTGAGGCCGAGCGCCAGGCTCAGCATTGCGGCCACCATCTGGCTCCGCGTCAAGGCCGAGGCGAAGCAGCCGATGGCCAGGAACAAGGCGCCGATTAAATACAGCCCCAGATACAATCCGCCAATCGCGCCGGCATCCATCGCCGAGGCCTCGTTCGTATAATGCCGCACGATGAACAAGCCCCCCAGCAGCGGCAGCCACATGACCATGTAAAAAATCAGGGCGGCGGAAAATTTGGCGGCCACCACCTGCATATCGCTGACCGGCGTGGTCATCAGGGTCTCGAACGTTCCGGAAAACTTTTCCAGCGCGAACATGCGCATCGTAATCACGGGCGTCACGAGGGGCAGGATGGTCCAGAACCAGAGGGTATTGAAGAAGAGCTGCGTCACCGGCATCGGGAAAGGGGTGCTGCCGAGGCGCTCGACCAGCACCTTGAAGATCAACCCCGTCAGGAACGTCACCGCGGCAATGACCACGTATCCGGTCAATGAAAAGAAAAACGCCGACAATTCACGGCGCAGGAGCGTGCAGTAGATTTTCAATCACCCTCCTCTTCCTCATCCGGCCTGGTAATTTGCACGTAAATGTCCTCGAGCGAATGGCGGCTGCGGGTCAATTCACGGACGACCCAACCCCGCTCGCGCGCGAGGGCAAAGATAATCGGGCGCAAATCCAGTCCGTTGCGGGGAGTGAGGGCGCAACGCTGAAAATCGCCTTCGCTGGCCGAAACGTCGAAGTGCTCGACTTCCGCCATTTGCATCCAGCAGTCGCGGAGCGCCTCCGCCGGCGCGGCGATTTCCGCAATCACCTGGCTGTTGCCGGCCATCAACCGCTGCAGGTTCTCGGGCGTGTCCGCGGCCAGGATTTTTCCGTCATACATGATGAGCATCCGGCTGCACATCATCTCCGCCTCGGGCAGGATATGGGTTGAAATCAACACGGTGTGTTTTCCGGCGAGGCTTTTGATCAATTGCCGCACCGCGCGGATTTGATGGGGGTCGAGGCCGATGGTCGGTTCGTCCAATATAATCAAGTCCGGCTCATGAACGAGAGCGTCCGCGAGGCCGACGCGCTGGCGGTAACCCTTGGAGAGCTGGCCGATGATGCGGCGGGCGACGTCGGTGAGGCCGCATTGGTCCATGACGGTGCCGACCCGCTCGCGGGACTTGCGCCAGCCGAGGCCCTTGAGGCGCGCGCGAAACTTCAAATACTCGCGCACGCGCATTTCGGTGTAGAGCGGATTGTTCTCCGGCATGTAGCCAATGCGGCGGCGCACCTCTTCGGATTGATGAAAGACATCGAAACCCGCCACGCGCGCGGCGCCGGAGGATGCGGGCATGAAGCAGGACAAAATCCGCATGGTGGTGCTCTTGCCGGCCCCGTTGGGGCCGAGCAGGCCGACGATCTCGCCGCGCGCCACCGAGAACGAAATATCGCTCACGGCGGTGCGTCCGGCATAGCGTTTCGTCAAATGTGAAACTTCAATCATTTAGAGCCTTGAAAGTGTAGCTGAATAAAACCAGCGTGAGCAATCGCTCATTTATTGAACAGGCAGGTTTGCCCGCGGTTTCGTTCAATTTTTTATTATTTCTCCAAAGCTTGACTTTGCTTCTCCAAACGTCCAAAAGCAGTTCCCATGGGTTCAGAATCGGAAAACCTCTACGCCCGCTGGCGCGCGCGGAGCTGCGCGGAAAATTTTTTGCGCGACGATAATTTCCCGACCGAACGGCTCCTCCAGGCGATCTGGCAACACCAGCGATTGCAGCGCGGGGAATTAAAGGCCGACGACGGCCGCTGCGTGCGCATCTTCCATCCGGGATTTGCCAGTCTCGAAGGGGGGCCGGACTTCCGCGGCGCCGTTCTTCAAATCGGCGAGGATTCGCCCCGGTCCGGCGACGTGGAGATTGATTTGCGCGCCACCGGGTGGCGTTCGCACGGCCATGATCGCAACCCTGATTTCAAAAACGTTTTGCTCCATGCGGTCTGGGAGGCGGACGGCCAAAAGACGGGCGCGGGTCATCCGCCGATTTTGCGGCTGCAAAACGCGCTGGATGCGCCGCTGACCGAATTGAGCCTGTCGCTCGAAAAAGAGTCGCTCCGCTCGCTGCCGGAGAAGCTGCGCGGCAAATGCTCCGCGCCGCTGCGCGACCTGGAGGAAACCGGACGGACGGAGCTGCTGGGCCAGGCGGCGCGGGTGCGGTTTGAAAACAAGGCCGCGCAATTTCGCGCCCGGGCCAGGACCGCCGGATGGGAGCAAACGCTATGGGAAAATTTATTCCGCGCGCTCGGCTACAAGCACAATGTCTGGCCGATGCAAAATCTGGCGGAAACGAAAGCCCGGTTTTCCCGCGGCGCAAATTCCGCGTTTGAAATTCAATGCCGGATGCTCGGCATCGGCGGATTATTGCCGGACGAGTTGACCGGGGCGGAGAAAAGTTCAAACGCCTATTTGCGCCGGGCGTGGGATTTCTGGTGGCGCGAGCGCGACGAATTTTCCGATTCCATTTTGCCGCGCGCCGTCTGGAAATTTCACGGCCTGCGCCCGTCCAATCATCCCCAGAGGCGGCTGGCACTGGCGTCGCATTGGCTGGCGGCGGGAGATTCAACGGCAAAGATTGAGAAATGGATTCTCGCCGAAGTTCCCGACAAAAAGCTTTTGCCGTCGCTTCATGAAATTCTTCAAGTGAAGCGGGACGACTATTGGTCGTGGCACTGGACGTTCAAATCGGCGCGGCTGCCCCGTCCGCAACCGCTGCTGGGCGCGGCGCGGGTGACGGACCTGGCCGTCAACGTCATTTTGCCGTGGCTATGGGTCCGCGCCCGGGAAGGCGGCAATGAAGAGATCGAGCGCGAAGTCGAGCGCCGATATTATTCATGGCCGGTGGCGGAGGACAATTCGATATTGAAACTGGCGCGGCAGCGTCTGCTGGGGACTTCAAACGCGAAGGTTCTCAAAACGGTTGTGGCGCAGCAGGGGTTGATGCAAATCGTCCGCGATTTCTGCGAGCATTCGGACGCGATTTGCGGCAATTGCCGGTTCCCGGAATTGGCGGAAAAATTTGCGGGTTGCAAGTTTTGATTTGCGGGACCCCAGACGTCTCTCCCGGCGCCCGGGACGGGAAGAGGGAGAACAAAATCCAGGGCCACGGCGTTAACCCCGGCGCCGCAACAATGGTTGCCCTTTTTCTGTGACGGGCAGGGCAAAAAATGTCAAGCGATTGGCAACGAGGGGAGAGAGCATTTTCAGCCCGCGGTTACAGTAATGCTGAAAATGAAATTCAGGCAGCAGAGCTTCAACGGCAACGACGGCGCGATACTTTTCGTCGCCGGGCTGAGTTACAAGGCCGCGCCGGTGGAAGTGCGCGAGCAGCTCGCCGTGCGCCGACCCCATCTGTCTTGTTGCGGCTGCCGCCTCAAATTGCGCGGCAACCTTTCCGAGGTGGTGCTCCTCTCCACCTGCAACCGCGTCGAGATTTATGGCGTGACGTCAGAAGTGAATCCCGACGTGCGGGCACTCTTCCGCCAATTGGCGGGAAACGATTTCGATTTTTCGCCATATCTTTACTTCAAGGAAGACGCGGAGGCGGTGAACCATCTGTTCTCGGTCGCCAGCGGGCTTGATTCCATGGTGCTGGGGGAAACGGAAATTACCGGCCAGGTCAAGCACGCCTATCTCACGGCCCAGGGCGCCAGGCTCACCGGCAAGGTCCTCAACCGGGTCTTTCAGTCCGCCCTCCAGGTCGCCAAAGAAGTCCGGACGCACACGGCCATTGGTCGCGGCGCCACTTCCGTGGGCAGCGTGGCGGTGGAACTGGCCGAGAAAATTTTTGACCGCGATCTCACGGACAAAGTGGTGATGATCATCGGCGCCGGCAAAATGGGCGAGGCCTGCGTGCGTCACCTCGCCAAGCGCGGCGCGAAAACGGTGCTGGTATCCAACCGGTCCTACGAACGCGCGCAGCATCTCGCGACGGATTTTGGGGGTCGTGCTGTCCGCTTCGACGAATGCCATCAGGGGCTCGTCGAAGCGGACATTGTGGTGAGTTCAACCGGGTCGCCCGACCTGGTGTTGCGTCGTGACGCCATTGCTTCGATTCTTCCGGCGCGTCACAACCGCCCATTGTTCCTGGTGGACATCGCCGTGCCCCGCGACATTGAGCCGGCGGTGCAGCAATTGTCCAATGTGTTTCTCTACGACATTGACGATTTGGAAGCGATTGTCCGCGAGAACACGCGCTGTCGCGAACAGGAATTGTCCCAGTGCCGGGAAATCATTTTGGCGCGCACCGAAGCCGTGATGGCCCGTATCAAACCGGCCCCGGAAAAAATTCACGAAGCCAACGTTCCTGGAAAAGCCGGATGGTCATTCGGCAATCTCGATTTTCAACTCCAACCCGCCTGATCCGAAACTTCTAAAACCAACATTATGAAATCCACA
>DATJSQ010000285.1:0-4555 GCA_035503995.1 Verrucomicrobiia bacterium
CGCGACGGTCTTTTCCAGCGACGCGCGGTTCATCCAGGCGAACATCAGCACCCGCCCGGTTTTTTGCTCCTGGATAATCGCGGGAATCAAACCATTCGCGTCAAACTTCAATTGGTCGTAAAAGCTCATTCCCAATCAAAATGCATAAGGAACGCCAAAGAATGAAGAAAAATCGCGATGGGTACGGTCCGGGCCGGCCGGGACACGCCCACCCGACGCAAGCGAATCTGATGCAAAACTAATCCGTCAACGGGCGGGGAGCGGGCGGCGCCACTTCGAGATTATTGAGCAGATTCGTGGAAGGGGCCGGCGCTTTGGTTGACCGCGCCTGCAACGGTTCCAATTGCTTTGGCTGAGGCGAACCGGGTGGAACATTGGTCAAAACGCTTGCTTCTTTTGGCGAAAACGGCGGCGGATTGGATGCCGACAGGCTGCTGGTCATTAAAATGTTCGTGGAAGTTTTCAGACTATTGGTTCCTGGAGGATTATTCGGCACGGCATTCGTCCGCGCATTTTCCTTTGCCACAATGTTGCGTTCGATCCGGTTCTTCAAATCGGCATACATGGAATTGGTCACCGCTTCCAATTGCGACCGGGCCTCCGCATAACGGCCGACAATGAATTTAATGCGGGCCAGGTGGATATAGACGCCTTCGCGCTCGGCGTCGTTGTGCGCGGCGCTTAAGGCGTTGGTCCATGCCACAAGCGCGTCATTCGTGCGCAACGGGCGGATGCCGTAATAACTTTCCGCATAATCACTGGCCAGCTCAAAGTCATCCGGGGCCAACTGGATGGCCTTGCGGTAAAGAGCCAGCGATTTGTCAAATACCTGCGGCTCGGTAATTCCATAGAAGGCCATGGCGTCGCGGCGAAAGAGGTACACCGTTGTGGCGAGGTTCTCATAATAAACCGGTTCGGTCGGGTTCAAAGCAATCGCCTTTTGATAGTCTATAAACGCATTGGTAATCGGGCCGTTTTCGCCGTAATAATTGGCCAGGCCGTTCCAGGCGGCGGGATCTTTGGGGTCGAGTTTGCTTGCGGTTTCAAATTCCCCCGCCGCCAAATCCTCCTTGCCAATGTCGTCCAAAAAGCTGCCGTAGGCCAGATGGCCGGGCGCGTAGTCCGGATAGCGCCTCAAAAAGTCCTGGTATTTTTGGCGCACCTGATCCAATCGGGCGTTAATCCGATCGTTCAACTCGCTTCGGGTCTCGCCGCCGCCTTTGGCCGCCGCTGCATTGTTGTCACGAATCCACTGGTCCACTTCATCCATTGCGGCGTCGTCATCCGTCATGACGTCGTCCAATTGCTGTTTCATCGGGACATTGGTACTGCCCACGACGGCATTGGTGTCGTCAGGGGTTGGATTGGTAACGTCCGATGGCTGGCTTGCGGCCAGCATCGCGCCGAAAAACCCGACAAAAAGACAATTCACGCGGGCGGATTATAACCTCCGCGCGCGTTTAGTCGAGCGCGCAGCAAGGGAAAATGCGATTCAGCCGACCTGCCGCATCATGTTCTGGCCGCCAAACGGATTAGGCTCGCGCATGGTGCAATCCGGATCGTCCCGCCATTCGCCGTCCACCATGAAACGATAATGATGCACGCCTGGCGGTAATTCGACCTTGGTTTTCCACACGCCATCCGGTTCCTTCTGCAGGGTAATCGGATGCTGCTGCCACTGAGTAAAGTCACCCACCAATTGCACCGTCATCGCGCCGGGCGAGCGCAGAGAAAACGTCTGAACATTGCCTTTTCCGTTGCCGCTGCTTTTCGATGTGGTTTGGTTGCCGTTACTCTTCGATGTCATTTTCTTTGCCATAATCAATTCCTTTCCGGGGCACAAGTATTGCCCCACTCAAACTAGCTCAAGATAATGACAATGCAAATCGAACGGCTGCTCAAAAAAACTTCAAAGGGGATATTGTGGTGAAAAATGGACCGCCCCTTTGGGCCGCTCCACCAAATGCAGCAAATTTCCTTCACAATCCGCGAAAAACAGGACACTTCCGCCCCCTGCCGCCGGGCGGATATCCGCCGAAAATCGCACGCCCCGCTGTTCCAATTCGGCCTTTGCCGCCTGGATGGATTCCACGCGCAAGGCGAGGTGGCGGAAACCGGCCAGTTTGTTGTTCCCGCGATTTTCCGGCGCGCCTGCGGCGGCATAGATTTCAATCCAACCGCCGCCCGGCAATGCCATCAGGCACGTCGGCGGCGTTTTGCCGTCGTTGAAAATCTCCCGCGCGCCCAGCACGCGCTCATACCAGTTCTTTAACGCAACCGGCTCGGGTGACGGAATGGCAACGTGTTCGAAGGCGATGTTCATCCTTAAACTGTAGCAGCCGCGGTGCGTCGGCTCCATACCAAACCCAGACCGTCTTCCCGTCAATTTAGGATTCACTTGGCCCGGCGATTTTGTATCCTCCCGACTTTATGAATACCGATTTTTTCCTCAAACAACGCCTCGTCTGCGTGGCGGTGATTGACCAACCGGATGATGCCGTTCCGCTGGCGGAAGCACTGCTGGCGGGGGGATTAAATGTCATCGAGGTCACCTTTCGCACGGCAGGCGCGGCAGAATCCATCGCGCGCATCCGCAAAAGTGTTCCGCAGATAGCGGTCGGCGCGGGCACATTACTGACTCCCGACCAGGTAAAACGCGCGGTGGACGCCGGGGCACAATTCGGCGTATCACCCGGATTGAGCGAGGCGGTATCCGAGGCGGCGCATGAGCATAAAATGTCGTTGTTCCCGGGCGTCATCACACCCGGCGAAGTCATGCGCGCGTTGGAATTGGGCTGGAAACAATTGAAATTCTTCCCGTCGGAAACATTCGGCGGAGTCAACGCGCTCAAAGCGTTGATTGGCCCGTTCGGCCACACGGGAATCGGTTTTATCCCAACCGGCGGCATTACGGCGGCAACGCTGCCGAACTATCTCGCCATCAAACACGTGGCGGCGGTGGGCGGCTCGTGGATGGCTGACCGCAAGCTCGTCGCCGAAAAATCGTGGGGGAAAATCACCACCCTAACCGCAGAAGCCATGAAAATCATAGCAGCGGTGAAATGATAGCCGGGGGTCGGTTGAGACGCTAATTCCCAATGGCCACGCGCAACGGTTGGTCCCTGCGCTCCGCAAAACGGCGGATATAATTGACCCACGCCGCCGCATTCGGAAAATCGCCGCTCTCGGTCCAGCCGGCGCCCATGTAATAAACGAACGGCTTGCCGATTTCCGCTGGCGCAATGGCCAGTAAATTGCGAATCGCTGGCTGCCCTTCCGTTACGGTCTTCGTCGCCGCATTGAACGCGCTGGCCGGCAGGTCGGGCCGGTCATTGGTGAAAAGTTCAACACCGTCCTTGGGCAAAACAATCGCCACACCAATCGTGCCCTTGTAGAAATCCTGTGGTTGCCAATACGCCATCCAGCCTTCAGCCTGATTTTGGACGATCAGCCCGTGGGCGATGCTGTTGGTCCACGAAGCGATTTCCGGCGAGCCATCCCGCGCGATGACATTTTCGCCCGGACGCTCCGCCAAACCCACGCCAATCTGCAACGGCGATTTGTCGTCGCTGCTGAAAATGCTTTCCATGCGGCTCATGTTCGAGCCGGCGTCAATGCTGATGCGCTTGGTCTCCGACACTTTTCGTCCGCCCGCGTCCCAAGCGTCGTAGGTCAACTCAAACTCCGAACGGATGGGCCCGGTGGTGATCACGCGGTACGTGCGCCAGTTTTTGGAGACGTAAAGCTTGCCGTCCTGCCAGATTCCCAGTCCGCCGCAGCCGCGCGTTTTGCCCACCTTGTAATCGTCCTGCGACGGCTTGGACTGATTGTAATAATCCGCGGTGCCATACATGTCATTGAGGATGAGGTCGCGCGTGCGCTTGATCCAGACATCCATCCCGCTGCTGGTCAGCGGCTCGGCCTGCCAGGTTTCGAGCGCTTTGCCAAACGTGCGATGCGCGATCCGGTCGCTTTCCCAGGCAAAATCGTCGTGGCGTTCGGGCACGTACCGCGCGTAGGTCTTGATGATGGGCGGCGGCACGGCGGCCAGCACCGACGCGTCTAAAATGTAATAGGTCCGCGTCTCGCCCGGGGCCAGGTCAACCTGGAACAATAAAGTCTCCGCGGTATTATCTGAAACACTTTGTGACGTGAAAGGATAGGATTCGATTTGGGCATCCAAAATTCGGGAGGACACAGCGTCCATGACGGCGAGTTGTTTGGCGTTGTCCCTCAACCAATCCAGCGGGCCGGTGAAGGTCCTGGTATACTCTCTGGTTGTCACTTCAACCGTTTCGCAATCGCGGCGAAAATTCGCGGGGTTCGTCACGCTGATCCGCACCATCACAGGATGGTTAAGACTGCTATTATTCTGTTCCATCATCGCCATCCGATAAACCTCGCTCCCGGCGAGGAGGAACGCTCCGACGCCGTAAATTTCGGTGGTATCCGGCGAAAATTTTCCAGGGCTGCCGCCCGGCGGCTGGACGTGAGACAATCTGCCATTTTCATCCACGTGACGAACTGGTGGCGGACAACGGATTTTCTTTACGAC
>DATJSQ010000286.1:0-3905 GCA_035503995.1 Verrucomicrobiia bacterium
AGCGCAAGCTGCTGAATGTGGTCGAGGAGATGGCGATCGCCTCCGGCGTGCCCGTGCCGCAGGTCTATGTCATGGACGAGGAGAACGGCATCAACGCCTTCGCCGCCGGCCACCGGCCCGGCGACGCCACCATCACCGTCACGCGCGGTTGCATGAAACTGCTTTCCCGCGACGAACTCCAGGGCGTCATCGGCCACGAATTCAGTCATATCCTAAATGGCGACATGCGCATCAATTTGCGTCTCATGGGCATCATCTTCGGCATACTCTGCCTCGCCATCATTGGCCGGATACTTCTGTATTCCGGGCGGGGCGGGGGAGGGCGGGGAAGGGGACAGAATCCGCTGCCGTTGTTTGGCATCGCTCTTCTCATCATCGGCTACATCGGCGTTTTCTTTGGCCGTCTGATTCAGGCCGCTGTGAGCCGGCAGCGCGAGTTTTTGGCCGACGCGTCGTCTGTCCAATTCACTCGCAATCCGGCGGGCATCACCGGCGCTCTAAAAAAAATCGGCGGTCTGGGTGAAATGGGCTCGCGCATCAGCCATGCCCATTCAGAGGAATTGTCCCACATGTTTTTCGGCAATGGAGTCAGCGAACCGTGGTTCGGTCTGCTTGAAACGCATCCGCCTCTGGCGGCCCGCATCCGCGTCTTCGAACCGGCGTTCGATGGCGCATTTCCCGAAGTCCGCTACGATGAAGACGCCGAGAGGCAATCGCCGCCGCCTCCGCCCCGGCAACCAATGCCCAATATTTTCGGCACAGTTTTGGGCGGGGCGATTCTGGCGGGCGGCGGCGGCGTGCCGCCTGTCATCAAACCGCATGCCGTCCTGCCCAGTCTCGGGAATCCGACGCCGATGCATCTCAAATATGCCGAGCAGTTGCGCGATTCCCTGCCCGACAGCGTGCGCGCCGCCGCGCGCGAACCCACCGACGCCATGGCGCTGGTTTATGCCATGCTCCTGAGCAACGACCAAAACCTGCGCGCGCAACAGCTCGCCGGACTGGAACAGCAGGCCGGCGGCGCCATCCGCGAAAAAACCGCCGCTCTCTACCCGGACGTCTCGCAAGCCGCCGCCCACGCGCATCTGCCCATGTTAACCCTGGCGCTGGGCGCGCTGAGACAATTGAGCCCGGACCAATACAACGTGTTTTCCAGGACGTTGAACTGGCTCATCAGCAGCGATGGCAAAATTGAACTGTTCGAATTCGCCCTCCAAAAAACCGTTCTTCATCATCTGGACTCCCAATTTCGCGGCGGAGTCAAACCGATCGTACAATTTTATTCCGTAAAACCGCTGGCGCCGGATTGTTCCGTGGTGCTTTCGGCGCTCGCCAATGCCGGCAGCAGGGAAGGAACCGAAATTCAAAAGGCCTTCGAAGCCGGCGCTCCATATTTGCGCGCTCCGGAGGACAGCGACCTGGGCTTGCTTTCGGCCAATCAATGCGGCGTCCCGCAACTCGATGCGTCTCTCAATCGTCTCGCGCAGGCCGCGCCAATCATTAAAAAGAACCTGATAGAGGCGTGTGTCCACGTCGTGGGCGCGGACGGCGTCATTGTAGAAAGCGAAGCGGAACTGCTACGCGCTGTTTGCGACACGCTGGATTGCCCCATGCCGCCGATGATCAATTAATATGAAAAATCCTGTTATATCGCTATTGGCCTGGCTGGCATTGGCCGCCGGGCCGGTTTACGCCCAGTACGAGCCGTTGCCCGGGGAGGCGCCCTCCGCCGCCGGTGCGCTCACGCCACAGATGCTCCAGCAGCTCGACGAGTCGGTTCCCATGACGCCGCAACTTCGTGCCATGCGAAATGCGCTCGCGCACCAAAGCATCCACTCGCTGACCGTCAATCCGGATGTGGAAGATCGTACGGACAAGCTCTTCACCCATGTGATCAAGGACACCGGTTCAATTGCCGATCAGGGCGATTCGGGGCGCTGTTGGCTATTTGCCGGGCTGAACCTGCTCCGGCCCGAGGTCATCGCCAAATATAAGATGAATGATTTCATGCTCTCGCAGGCGTATGAGCAGTTCTATGAAGCGTTGGAAATCGCCAACTTTTCAACGGAGCTGGCCATCAGCCTGCGCAGCGAGCCGATTCATAGCCGGCGCATGGATACACTCCTCCAGAATGCGATGGATGATGGCGGCGATTGGAACTACGTCCGGAACTTGATCCAAAAATACGGCGCTGTGCCCGAATCGATCATGCCCGATTCCTATGCTGCTTCCCATTCGGACGAAATGGACGCGTTGCTCTCGGCGCGCGTGCGCAAGGCGGTGGCGCAGATTCGCGACGCATCGCAAAAGGGCGCCGATATCGCCGAACTTCGGCGGTTGAAGTCGGACGCCCTTGCGGATGTCTATAAAATTCTCGAAGTGTGCCTGGGCAAGCCGCCCGCGGCGTTTCAGTGGCGATATGAAACAAAGGACGACGAGGTTCAGCCCCTGGAAACCTACACGCCCCAATCCTTCCGTAAAAAATTCCTGGGCGGCCTGGATAATTACGTGAGCTTTGTCAATTACCCGGTCCAGCCGATGCATGTCCGTCTTCAATGGGCCTGGGACCGGAATATGTCAGACCAGCCGGACTTTGACGCGGTCAATATCGAAACGCAGGAAATGTCGGCCATGGTGCTCAAATCGGTGCTGGCCGACCGGCCCGTGTGGTTCGCGGCCAATTCGTCCGCCGAGGGCGACAAAGACAAAGGACTGTGGCTCCAGGATGTCGAGGACAAGTCCGATTTGTTCGGGATCGATTTCTCGATGAGCAAGGCCGACACTTTGGCCTATGATGAGGGTACCGCCGATCATGCCATGGTAATCACCGGCGTGGACGTGTTCGGCGGGGCTCCCGCCAAATGGAAAGTCGAGAATTCCTGGGGCACAGACCGGGGTGACGACGGCTGGTTCATCATCGACAGCAAGTGGTTTGATCGCCACGTGTTCGAGGTGATCATTGAACGCAAATTCGTCCCGGCAGATCTGTTGGCCTTGACGAAGCAAAAAGCAATCCTGCTGCCTCCATGGGATCCGTTCAGTGATGGGAGAAAAAAACCTTAATTGGTTGGGGGCAGGGCGGCGCTGCCGCGCCGCCAGGGTTGGGGCATTCGGCGTTCGGCGTTCGATGTTCGAAAAAACGCCTCTTTATTGTTTCCATTTCGGTTTGGAACGTTCAAAAATTTTTCCAAATTCTGCTTGTGAAATTTTTCACGATGAGGCACTTTAACTGTTCTTTGGCCCCCTCGGCCGTGCTAATCGGCCATTGGTGTCGCCATAAGGAACTTTGAAGTGAAGCTATTGATTAAATCAGTTTTGGTTTTGGCGTTCGTTGCCTTTGTTTCTTCGGCAACCGTGAACGCTCAAACGCCTTCGCCCTCAAGCGTTTCCAGCACGACGAACGCAGCTCCCGCGGCCGGCGCCGATAAAGGCGCGGCTGCCGAAGAAGGGCCTTCTCCCGCTGCTGCTCCGCTTTACACGATTCCCGGCGTGGGATTGCCTATTACCAATTCGATGGTTTGCACCTGGATCGTGGCCGCGATCATCTTCGTTGTCGTCCGGGCAACAACACCGAAAAACATCAAGGAAATTCCATCCGGAATGCAAAATCTCCTGGAATCAATCGTCGAAGGTTGGGAAGGCCTGATGGGCAACATCCTGGACCAACGCGTCACGCGCTGGGTTTTTCCGTTTGCGACAACCTTCTTCATTTTTATCCTGGTCTCCAACTTCATCGATGTGATTCCAGGTGTCGGCAGCATTGGATTCGTCTCGCCGGACAAATCCCATTTCACGCCCGTCTTCCGTCCGCCGACAACTGATGCAAACCTGACAGTGGCGATGGCGGGCATCTTTTTGGTGATGAGCCTTTTCTGGGCGGTGCGTTACAACGGTGTGTTTGGATT
>DATJSQ010000287.1:0-16583 GCA_035503995.1 Verrucomicrobiia bacterium
GGAATGGTGCGCGCTGCAGGGTTTGAACCTGCGACCCCTTCCGTGTGAAGGAAGTGCTCTACCGCTGAGCTAAGCGCGCATCTCGGCCCGGGGATTCCCCCGCGGGTTCGTCACCCTAAATTGCCCCACTTCCAATGGCAAGACAAAACCGGAAATGATCAGGCGCGCATCTCACTTTTTCTCCAAAACCTCGCGGATTTTCCGTCAGCGCTTTCTTGACGGCCCGAATTCAAAACGCAAATATCACCCGGAGTTCACCAATGCCGAATTATGAAAAAGCTTTTTCCAATCCTGTTCAGTTTTGCCGTCGCCGCCGTTTGCCACGCCGACGGCCCTTATCATTTCATCCAGGAAATTCCCGTCCCCGGCAACGGCGGATGGGATTACCTGTCCGTGGACCCGTCTGCACACCGGCTTTATGTTTCGCACGGGACCGAAGTCGTGGTGATTGACACGTCCGCGAACCAGATCGTTGGCGCCATTACCAACACACCCGGCGTGCATGGCGTTGCCATCGCATCCGACCTGGGCCTCGGCGTCACCAGCAATGGCCGCGAGAACAAGGCCGGCATCGTGGACTTGAAAACTCTGCAAACGCTCTCGAAAGTTGACACTGCGGAGGGTCCCGACGGCTTTGTTTATAATCCGGCGGAGAAAGAGGCGTATCTCTTTTGCGGCCGCGCCAACGCCGCTACCGTGGTGGATGTCAAGGCCGCCACGGTCGTGGCCACGATTCCGCTTGCCGGACGGCCGGAATTCCCCACGGTTGACCCGGTGGCCGACCGCGTCTATGACAATCTCGAAGATCAAAGCGAAGTGGCGGTGATTGACGCCAAAGCGCACCAGGTCATCACCAACTGGCCGATTGCCCCGGGTGAGAGCGCCTCCGGCATGGCGATTGACGTGCAACACCACCGCATTTTCATCGGTTGTCACAACGGGAAAATGCTGATGATGGACACCGAAAATGGAAAAGTCCTGGCGTGGGTCCCGATTGGCCAGGGAGTGGACGCCAATCGGTTTGACCCGGGAACACAATATGCGTTTGCCTCGTGCGGAGACGGCACCACGACCATTGCGCGTGAAGACGGGGACACGTTGACGGTTGTGCAGACGCTTCAAACCGAGCGCGGCGCGCGGACCATGGCGCTGGACCCGACGACGCATCGGATTTACCTGGCAACGGCCAAATTTGGGCCGCCGGTGGAAGGCCAACGCCGGCCCCCGATGATTCCTGGCACGTTTAAAATCCTTGTCTATGGAATGGAAAAATAATGCGGACCCGATTTTTACACGACGGAAACAAGGATGACGAAAAGTTTTTGATCGGATTCATCTCGAACCCGTTTGTCGTGTCCTTCTGTTGAATCTCTGTTGTCTTTCCGCTTGCTCCGAGCCGGCGCCGGTTACTTCCTGGCGGGAAATTTAGGAAGCAGTGTTACGCCGGGATTCTGTGCCGGGATTTTGGCATGGGGTTTTGCGAGGTTGCAATGGTCACCCGTCGGCGGCGGAATGATCACGGTGAGGACAAAGGGCCTGGCTTCATAGACGCCGGGACCCAGCATTTTGGCGCTTTGCGACGGGTGAAAGACGAAATCGGGATCAAATAACGGCGCTTCATTGGTCGGTGAAAATGCCCATGGCCGGCAACTCGAAAGACCGGGATTTTTGGAAAACAACGGGGAATTTGCCGGTGCCCACTGAACGATGGTTGGTAAAAGGGCAATGGTAAGAATTGCCGATGCCGCCAGCATGACAGCTACCGCCGGGAACTTCATAATCCGTTTGACCCTTCACCGCGCCCGAGCGTTCAGGGCATTATTGTTGATCCGGCGAAGGGTCGGAGACACTGTCCACTTCTTTTTGGTAATTCAAGGCCTTTTGCCGGAGTTTGTCCGGCAGCTTGACGTGTTTGAACGCCATATGCACGCCGTTGGAGGTGGCATATTGAAGTTCCAGTTGGTGATTCGAAATAAAGACATAAATTGTGCTCAAAAATAGCAGGATAAACGTGAGGCGGACCCGTGCAAAAAATTCGGCGCGCCATTCCCCCCATGCCTTCCGAGCCTGTTCGGTGCGCGCCCATTTGGCAAATTTAAGTCCGGAAGCCTTTGGGGCGGGAGGCTCTTCGGCTTTTGGCCACAGAACCAATTTAGGTTCATTTGTCACGCCGTGACTGTAGCAACTCAAATGCCACGAAATTCTCATCCGAAATCCCAGCAAATAGCCCTCTTGCGGCAATCGAATCAGATAGGTGTCTAAAAATGTGACGCGGCGTCAAACCGATGTTCCGCTTCAGTTTCCCAAGTCGCCTATCTCGACGAATCCTCTCCCACTGCCCTTCACAGCTCCGGCCGGGCCTCAGCCCGCCCCGGCTTCAAAACCACGAGAACCTCTCCGGCACATAGACGATGTCGTCCGGCTTTAGGAAAAAATTGTCCGGTTCGTCTCCATTCAGGACCGTCCGCAAATCTATCACGTAACTGCGCGAGGTGTCGGCTTCGCGGCGGATGATGTGCACTTCTTTCAACTGGGCGCGCGCGTAATCGAATCCGCCCGCGTCCATGATTGCTTCCAGCGCCGTGATGGGCTGATCGGAGAGGACCTTGCCCGGACGCAGCACGCAACCGGTGACAAAGACAGGAAACGACGAGGACTCCACCTCCACGTTGATTTCGCTGGTGGAAATTTGCGGCGCGTAAAGTTTTATCAGGTTCTGCTGCAATTCCCCGGGCGTCAGGCCGGCGGCTTGCACGTCGCCGACCAGGGTCAGCGCTATCTTTCCGTCCAATCGGATTTGCTGGGTGGCGTCGAGGTTGGGCGATCCGGGAAAGGAAATCTTTACCACGTCGCCATCCTGCAGAATGAGAGATTGAGTGTTTGGCGAGGAGGAGGATGGCTCGTTAAAATCCAGGTTATCGGAGGTATCGGCCGGTGGCGCGGCGGTAAAGGCCGTTTGGCGTGGCGAGGTGTCCGCTGGTGTTTGCCCCGCCCCGGCCGACGGCTGGGCATCGTAATACTTGGATGTCCCGCACCCGGCCAGCACGATCATTGCCGGCAATAAGAATAAGAATGTCCACGGCAGAGAACCAGTCCGCCCCGCATTTCCAGTCCAAATACATTTCATAGCTCCTTGTCACCGTTACAGTAACCCGGAAAAATGAATCGTCAAAAAAATTTTAGGCAAAAAAAGCCAAAGTTTTGTGGTAAAAATCCGCGATTGCGTTATTTTCAACCGCAAATGGCTGACCATATTCCTTACTTTGATTTGCCGGCGCAAATCCGCGCAATCCGCAAAGAGCTTGACCAGGCCCTGGCCCGAACTCTCGACAACTGCTCCTTTTGCCTGGGCCCGGACGTGGCGCAATTTGAGAAAGAGTTCGCCGAATACTGCGGCGCCAAGCACTGCGTCGGCTTCAACAGCGGCACTTCAGCGCTTCACGTCGCCATGCTTTCCCTCGGCGTCGGCCCCGGCGACGAGGTCCTCACCACCCCGTTCACCTTCGTGGCCACAAGTTGGGCAATTTCCTATGTGGGCGCCAAACCGGTGTTCGTGGATATTGACGACACCACCTTTAATATCAATCCCGCCTGGCTGGATAAGGCCGTCTCGCCCCGCACCAAAGCCGTGTTGCCCGTGCATCTTTACGGCCAGCCCTTCGACGTGGATGCCGTTCTCAACGTTTGCCGCAAACACAAACTGCCCATGGTGGAAGACGCCTGCCAGTCGCACGGCGCAAAATACCGGGGCAAAACCATCGGAACTTTCGGCGAAATTTCCTGTTACAGCTTTTATCCGGGAAAGAACCTGGGGGCCTGCGGCGAAGGAGGCGCGCTCGTGACAAACAATCCCGATCTGGCCGCGCGCGCCAAATCCTTGCGCGAGCACGGGTCCACAAAGCGTTATTTTCACGACGAGATTGGTTTCAATTATCGCATGGAAGGTTTTCAGGGGGCGGTTTTGGGCGTGAAGCTGAAGCATCTCCCCAATTGGACGGCTGAACGCAGGCGGGTCGCCAGGCGTTATTCCGAGTGCCTCAAAGACACGCCGTTGCAGTTGCCGCGCGAAGCCGATTTGGCGGAAAGCGTCTGGCACTTGTATGTCGTGCGGCATCCGCGCCGCGATGAATTGAAAAAGTTCCTGGAGGAACAAGGCGTCGGTTGCGCGATTCATTATCCGATACCCCTGCATCTGCAAAAGGCCTACGCGCATTTGGGGCATCGCGCCGGCGATTTTCCTGTGGCGGAAAAGGCCGCCCGCGAATGTTTGAGCCTGCCGATTTATCCGGAACTCACCGACGCGCAAATCGGCCGCGTGGTGGAGGCGATCAAGGGGTTTTTTAAATAAATTATTTTCGTTCAAAAAAAATTTGAAAAAAAATTTGAATTTTTTGGAAATAAAACTTGAAAAATCGGGGACGCGAGGGAAAATAGGCTCGCAGGCAAAGTTAGTTACAGGTTGAAGCACAGGTTCTGGGTCGGTGGCAGTTCGCAGTTTCGCGATCATCCCCGCGGTATTGGCATCTCTTCGGCCGTGGCTATGCAGGCTCGCGCCGTCTTTTGCAATTGTTGTATGCATCAGAGACAAACGGCGGCGAATAAAAATTAACAGGCGAAGCGTTTCTCCCCGCTTCAATACAAAATAAAAACAGGCTGACGGAATTCAGGCAATTCCGAAAACAGAACCATTGTCGTTATGCGAGCAATTCTATTCCTTTTTGCGTCGGCCGCCTTGTTGGCGACAGGCGTTGCCGCGCAGGCGGTCACCCAATCCAGCGTCACCATCGGATGGTCCCCGAGCTCCAGTCCAAACCTGGCCGGCTATATGATTTATTACGGCACGTCCAGCGGCAATTACATCACCGCCGTGCTCGTGGATAATTCCCAGGCGACCAATGTCACCATCAACGGTTTGGTCCCGGGGACGACCTATTATTTCGCGGCAACTTCGATTGACAGTTCCGGAAATCAAAGCGCCTATTCGCAGGAAATCTCCGCGGTGGTCGGATCCAGCGGCTCGGTGGTCATCACCAGCCAGCCGGCCAGCCAGTCGGTCGCGCAGGGACAGCCCGCCTCCTTCACGGTGGCCGCGACCGGGAGTTCCTTGGCCTACCAATGGAATTTCAACGGCAACACGATTCCGAACGCCACCAGTCCTACGTTGACCTTGAGCAATACGGCGGCGTCCCAGGCGGGAACTTATTCGGTGAATGTCTCAGGCGCCGGCGGCAGCGCCGCCAGCACGCCGGCGACACTGACCGTGTACGCCACTGCGGCTGCAAGCCTGGCCGCGCCGGCGGCGCCCGCCGGCCAGTTCGCCGTGGCCGTTTCGGGTGTGCCCGGCTATCAATACGTCGTGCAGGCCTCCACCGATCTTGTCAACTGGGTGTCACTGCAAACCAATAGTGCGCCGTTCAATTTTGTGGACAGCAACGCCAGCCAGTACAGCCAGCGGTTTTATCGGACGCTTTATCTGACGAATTCCCCTTAAATGGTACTCCCGCCCGGAATCGAACCGGGATCAGCGGATTAGAAATCCGCAGCTCTGTCCATTTGAGCTACGGGAGCAACCGCCGCCGACGAGGATACCAGCCACCGCGAATTTCAAAAGCGAAAAGGAGGTGGCGGCGTGAACGCATGCGCTGAAAGGGGTTTGAGTTGACGGCCTCCGCCGGGCTGCGGCACAGCAAGACATTCAACGTTCAAAAAGTGGGAAAAAAATTTAACCTGGAAAAAGTGTAAAATTCAGTAAAAGAGCGTGAAATGCGTCGGGTTTTTTCATGTTAAATCGCTGTGGTTTAGATGCTTATAGATGTCCGGCCATCTGCGGCGGGTTCAGGGGTTCAATGCGCGAATTTTTTTGGGGAATTCTCTCCCAACAACTTCCAGTCCAAAGCTGGGCGGGTACTGGATCTCTGTCAAGGAATCTGGCCCGACGAATCTGTGTTCATCCGCGTGAAACCATTTCGTGAAACCATTTCTTGCCAGGGCGCATTCCCTCGCATTATCCTGACAGCACTCACGAATGAAAGGCCGTCTTTTTTTCTGGTCAGTCACGTCTGCGTTGGCTGGATTTCTGTTTGGTTTTGACACGGTTGTCATTTCCGGGGCGGAACAAACGATCCAATCGCTTTGGCATCTGAGCAACGGCGAGCAAGGATTGGCCATCAGTTCAGCGCTTTACGGCACGTTGCTGGGCGCGTTGTTGGGCGGTTGGCCGACCGATTCCTGGGGGCGCAAGAAGACGTTGTTGATGATCGGCGCGTTGTATCTGGTTTCGGCCATCGGCTGCGCGCTGGCGCCCAATCTCGGGATTTTCATCGCGGCGCGCGTCATCGGCGGCCTGGGCATCGGCGTTTCCACCGTGGCCGCGCCGCTTTATATTTCCGAGATTGCGCCGCCGAAATACCGCGGCCGCCTGGCGGGTATGTTCCAGTTCAACATTGTTTTCGGAATTCTGGTCGCCTACCTGTCGAACGCATTGCTTTCGGGCGTTGGCGCGAACGCCTGGCGCTGGATGCTCGGCGTGGCGGCGTTTCCTTCGCTGATTTACGCGCAGATGTGCCTGGGCATCCCGGAGAGCCCGCGCTGGCTGCTCGTCCGCCGGGGTGATCGCCAGGCGGGCCTGGAGGTGCTCAAATTAATCGAGCCGGATGCCACCCCGGAACAAATTGACCGCCATGCGGATGAAATCCTGGCCTCGGCATCCACGCAAACAAGTTCGGCGAGGTTTTGGACATGGCGGCTGCGGCTGCCGATGGCGCTGGCATTTTTAATCGCGTTTTTCAACCAGCTTTCCGGCATCAACGCCGTCCTTTACTTTGCCCCGAGAATTTTCGAGCTGGCCGGACTGGGAACCAAGGCGGCGATGTTGCAGTCCGTCGGCATCGGAATCACGAATCTGATTTTCACATTGGTTGGACTGCGATTGATTGACCATTTGGGCCGGCGGACCCTCCTGTTCATCGGGTCGTTTGGATACATTGCTTCGCTGGGTTTGACCGCCTGGGCGTTTTTTACACAACATTACAGCATCGTTCCGGCCTGCATTTTCGCTTTCATCGCCTCTCATGCGGTCGGCCAGGGGGCGGTGATCTGGGTGTTTATTTCGGAAATATTCCCGAACCGCCACCGGGCCGAGGGCCAGACGCTGGGCTGTTCGACGCATTGGATGTTTGCCGCGCTGCTGACGACATTTTTTCCGCTGGCAGTCGCCGCCTTTCCGCCCGGTTATATTTTCATGTTCTTCAGCGGGATGATGGTATTGCAGTTGATTTGGGTGAAGATGATGGTGCCGGAGACCAAGGGTGTGCCGTTGGAACAAATTCAGACGAGGCTGGGGTTGGAAGGGGGATAAGGTTGAAGGCTGAAGGCTGAAGGCTGAAGGCTGAAGGCGTCGAAGCAGGACGGGATGATTTTGAACAACACACCAATAGATTAGAATGCTTTAACCGTCATAATAAAAATTCAGAATTTCTTGTTGACAGAACTCGGGGGTTCTGGTCTAACCGTTGAGGAGTTCCTCGGGAAAAGACGAATTGGTCATGTGTTATGAGAAGAGTTGCGGGCAAAAGCGAACCGTTTTTCGCCCCGTCCTGCCGCTGGTCGGCAGGTGACACATTAAAAGCATTCTCCTCCCCCCATGCACAGAATCGCTCAATTATCTGCTGTGCTGCCGTCTTTGTGATTTGTCTGATGCTGGGTTCTTCGGCTCATGCTCAAGCGGCGAACGACAAGCTGCTGATGTTTCAAAAATTCGTGAACGGCGAGGTGCCAATCAGGGAAGCCACCGTTTATCGGACGTTCTCGAGACCCGACGGCAAGACTTTGGTTCGGGAGTGGTTTCGATTTGGATACCAGGACGGGACATGGTATATCCGGCGGCTCATGCCGGATCCAGATGATCCCTCCAAACTCGTTCCGCGACCAGATGACGATGACACCGTTTGCGGAGCGTCTTTGACGGAGTTTTGGACTATGACCGATAGAAACATTGATGTAGTGGACAAGGCTTTTGCGTCAGGCAGCGTCCCTGACTCGTATGGCGAAGTTTTCCGAAATTACATGTTTCGCGCGCTTTCGCTCGGACTACCGAGGCAGTCGTCTGTGTTGAATCTTGAGGATTCACAAATTGAATGGAACGGCCTGAGTTTCAAAACAACGGTGACAAGCAAATGGGGCAGGGGTGGCACTACGCTGGAAACCGCGGTGATAACCGGTGAATTGACGCTTGGCGACAATGGCTTGCCGGCTTCAGCTCTATATCCGGGTGTTGGCCAGCTTCCTCCGGGATCCGTAACCTACGAGTATGCGACTCCAAACGCTGGCATCCCGTCCTCGTTCATTCTCAAATTCGACCAAAGTGTGTATCATTACACTTTCTTGTCACTGACACTCGGCACAGACGACCTGGCGCAGACAGGCGGGTATGTGCCATCAATGTTCGGCGATATGAAGATTGCAAGAATGCTGACGGTTTGGACGAACTCACTTTCCTGGACCTTGCACGGTAAAAAATTTTATCCGGATTTTGGAGTTAACATTATTGTGCCCCATAGGAAGCTGATTGGACCGTTCATTCTGATTTCGGTAGCAATTGTCACAGGAGCCATTCTGGCGCTTTGGTATAAGCGCACGAAAACGGAACAATGAGCAACAAAACATCGAACAAGAGGAGTTAAATGATATGAAAACCAAACTGCGAGGGCACAAATCCATGTTGGCGACCATCGTCGTCGCTGGCGTATGCCTCACAAGTCTTGCCGGAGTGTGCAGCAGGTCGGGAGACTTATAAAAACACCGTCCATACTTGTGCGTATGCCTGCTTCTTTTAAGATCAAGGATCAGAAGATGTCCGCGGCGCGACGAACCTAGCCTGACCCGGCGTTGAACCCTGGGGAGTGGGTTGCCCTAAAGGGGGTTCTTGGTCTTGAAGAAAGTATGGAACACAGTCAATGTCTCTACCCTCGTAAGACTCGATGAGTGCGCAGGTTTCTCGATCAGCTGTTATAATATGTGGAATGATTCTTGGACTAACAGCCGCCGCAAAGCTGTTTGTATTGGTACATGGCAGTGAGCTGCTGGCGCAGCCTCATCCCTTTCTTCCAGGCACATATGAGATTTACATCTGGCTTGCTTTGGCGGCTGAATTGACTGCGTTTGCATTCCTGGCTTTTGCGGGCGCACGCGCTTTCTTACTGGCATGTCTGGGGTTGGCGATATTGTTTATCGCGTATCACGCGATTGATGTGGGGTTGCAAGTTGGAGGCCCTGGCCCCTCCCTGGGCGGACTACTGGGCCATTGGCGGCCACTGACGGAGGCGGAGTCCGCTTTGTCCTTCTTGCTGGCTTGCGGCTTGGGGATTTCATCCTTCGTAGGTCTCTTCCCAGCTTCGCAAAAAAGCGTGTCCGCGCCGCCGCGGCAGTCCGCGGCACTCTCGACCGGTGTTGCCGTATCCTCGTGGCTCGTTGCGGGCGGGTTGATTTTATGGTTTTGGAAAGGCCGCGCGTTGGGCGGCGATGAAGGAATGGAAGCCGCCATCTCACTCCAGTTGCTGGCGCACGCTGGAAACATAAATCGCATCTGGAATGACCAGTTGCCCCTCTTGACAGAACTCGGCGCGCAGCTTTTTCGATTGTTCGGTCATTCATTGACGGTGGGCCGGGTGGGGGTGGTTCTCATTGGATGTTTGTTCCCGTTCACGGTTGGGATTTACTGCGCGCGAGCGGGAGCAAAATGGGCTGGCGCGGTGGCGGTGGTTTTCCTCTGGCTCTTGGTGCCCGTCTGGTATGGGTCCTTCATGCTGGAGGCGCCTGCTTACTGTGCCGGCATTTCTGCCTTGCTGCCGCTGGTTTTGCTCGGTTTTGGTCGAGTGCCATTGTGCGTTTCGGCTTTACTCGCGGCATTCGCACTTTCAATCAAGTTCACGGCGGCTTTCGCGTTGGTGGTGCCGTTTATCTGGCTGCTGCAAAGGAGCTGGCGGACTGCTCTCCTATGGGGATTTCTGGCGGTCGGGTTGACAATTCTAACGTCTTTTGTCGAGCCGGGCTGGTCCTGGTCAACGATTGCTGCCTCGCATCTGGACTTTTCCGCGCCAGAGCGAATGGCGTATCGTTTCGACCCGCTGATTTACGCGCAAGGCTGGCTGGTCTGCGCATTTGCCGTGTTTGCGGTTGCGGGACGTTATGTGAAAAATCAGCTTGGGCCAATCATTCCATGGTTGTCTGCCGTCCTGGCGGCTCTCTTCATCCTTATCGTGCATCGTCCATTCTGGGGTTACTACGATGTTGAACTGATAACGCCGGTGGCCGTGCTGGCCGGTCTTGGTGTTGTGGATTTGTGGAGACTGCCCGGCGCGGCGAACATTTCACAACTTGAACGTCGCATGGCAATTACGGGGACAACCATAATTTGTTTTTTGTGGATATGGCAGCAGGAAATTCAAATTGGAAGGAGCCACACTCAGGCAGAAGTTATTGCAGCTTCGCCGGTTGTAAAGGAACTAAAGGCCCTGGGCAAGTCAGGAAAATCGGAGTTTTCCATGGATCCGTTGTGGACTTTTGCCGCTGATCAACCGCAAACGCCGCCGGAATTGACGATTATCCCGCTCAAGCGTGTTTGGTCCCGGGAAATTAGTGATACAATAATCGCGCAATCGCTTGCGTCGAACCGCGTGGACGCCATTGTGCTCCACGACAGCGCCCTGAAAGAATCCGCGTGGAGCAACCTGCTTTCCAATTATGTGCCGACGGCGCGTGATGGCACTGACATCGTTTTCGTTCGCCGGGACTTGGACCCCAAACCAATTGATCTGGGTGGAGGACAAGCCGCAATGTTGAAGAGACTTGGGCTGTAGGTTAAATCGGAGAAACGATTTTATGTGTCGGAAATTCAGTTTACTGAAATAGCGCAATTGATTTTTCACTGAATCGCCGTATTTCACCGCGCGGTGAAAATGGCTTTTTCAGTGAAATTGCTCCAATGCCGCTCCGGTGCTGTCCCCCCGTTGTGCTGGTATGGCAAGTGCCGCAGTGCGCATCACTTTGCCGTGGCCCCTGCGATTTTTTGCTGGAGGGTGGAATCGGCAGGGTATTCTTGTGCGCCGAGTTCCCAGGTGGCCAGAGCTTTGTCGGGCTGCCCAATTTTTTGGTATTCGTCGCCGAGCATCACGTAGGTTTGGGCGAACTGCGGGGACGAAGGCATGGTTTCCTGCTGGTTAATGAGGCTGGTCAGGCCTTGGACAGCTTGATTATCGGTCTGCGAATTAGCCGGCCAATAATACAGGGTCGAGTATTTGACAAATTGGGCTTCCCAGTTTTTGGGGTCTATTTGCAGAGCGGCGTCAAATGCCTGATCCGCCTGCAGGGCCAACAGGCCGATTTGGTCGTCGTTGCCTCCATCGGGTTTGAGAACACGGATTTCATTGTCATAGCGGGCCTTTTGTACAATTCTGGTGATAAGTCCCCGATGGGGGAGGAAAGGTGACAGGGAAAATCCGAGCGCGGTTAGTCAATCAGGCGATTTCTTGTTCCCATCGCCGGCGTGCGCGGGCGACCAGACGCGCCTGCAAGCACATTGGGAGCACCCAAACCAACATCAACAGAATGCTGTGCCTTTGGATGATCGCGGAGACTTGGAAAAAGGGACTTCGTTGAATAAATTGCCTGGCGATTTCGGTATTGGCCTGCGCAGCATCCGCAATGTAGCCCATGGCAAAGTTGTGTGCCATGGCGATGCTTCCTACGGCTGCGTTCCACGCGACGCCGCAAGCACACGTGACCTGCCAGCCGAGAGCCAACCCGCCATAGGCGCAGACGCCGAGGGCAATCGCGCCGACCGGGACGAGGCCACCGGCAATGGCACCAAACGGCAGCACTCCGATGGCAATGCCACCCACACTGATGGGTGCAACAGCAACACCGCCCCAGGCGAAAACAAGCCCGATGGAATGGCTGCCGCCGATGGCGATCCATGCTTTGACCGGCGGGCGCACCACGTCGAACCTGTCACCAATGCGGACGTGAAGGAGCGGCAGTCCCAATAGACGCCAGCGACTGCAGTATTCAAACGCGGATTGGGGGAAATGGCCGTGGTATTTGTCGGCCAAGATTTGGGCGAGTCGCCGGCGGCGGGCGGGAAGCGAACGGACAATTAAAACGGCAATGGTCAAAAAATAAAAGACGACGGCCAGACTTAACAGCACGCACGAAAATAATCCCGGGCCAACCTGGGTTCGCAACGCGAAAAATAACGGCACGGCGCAGGCGGCGGAAAATCCCAAGGTGATGAGCAGCGCGTCCCGGAACGTTTTTTTGATATATCCGCGCTCCTGGTCGGTATGGGCCTCGTCAATGACCTGGCGGTAGCTGGCATAATTTCCAAAAACGATGAGCAGCGGCGCGAAGATGACACCGAGTGCGCCCATGATGCCGGCGCCTTTGACGGCAACACCACCTTTGGCGGCCGCGCCCATCGTCGCGGCTTTGGCTGTGGAAATGGTCAGGGCTGGCAGGGCGGCCAAGACGCCGAGCGTGAACATGCGGTCGGGGTTTGTCCGCTCCAGGGCGCCCTCAACAAAGGAAAGCACTTCCTCATGCAACAGTTTTCGGCCGCGTGAAAGGCGTTGTTTCACGGCATCTTCGCTCAACTCCAAATTGGCCGCAACGGCTTCAATGGATTGGTGTTCGCGATAATACAGAACGAGGGGGTCGCGATAAATTTCTGGAATTTTTTCAAGGGAGCGCCAGAGGATGGATTCCTCCTCGCGGCTGATGGCCTGTTCGGAAGGCGGCAGTTCGCACGAGGGGAGGTCATGGGCGGCGTCGAGCGGGTCGGCGGCGTGGACGGGTTCGTGGCCTTTGGCGCGGATGGTTTTATAGATGCGATTTCGGAGGATGCCGCAAAGCCAGGAGCGCAGTCTGCCCGGCTCGCGCAGTTCGGAGAGCTGCCTCCATGCGGTGACGAAGGTCTCCTGCGCCAGGTCCTGGCTTTGGCTGAAGCTGCCGGTGGCGCTGTAGGCGAGGGAGCAAATGAGAGTCTGATAGCGACCGACGATTTGGCCGAAGGCCTCGCGATTGCCGGAGAGGCTGGCGTGGACGAGGCTGGCATCGCTGGTTTCCACGGTGTCAATGGTCTTTAAGTTCATCATATTGCCAGTAAGTCCCCGAACCAGCAAAAAGGTGACATGCAAGCCGGTTTATTTTGCGCCGGAGCAGTCGCTTGCGATTTTCGGCGAGCAGTCGGGAGCGGCGTAATGGCTGCTCTCCGATTATTTTTTACTCCGCTTTGTCGACGATCAGCCAAACATACCGAATCCCAACACCCCGCCGGGGTTTTGCCGACACCGCGCTGGCAAAGGAAAGGTATTATCTATTGAGACTTCAGGTTAAGTTCGCTCAGCAAGGTCCGCAATGGGCTGGCAACTTTGCCCCGCTGCCAGACAACGAACAAATCCCAGGTTGCACCGGCGTCAGCGATGGGAACCATTACCACGTTCGGAACGTTCAGGTGAGAAATGAAGGCTGGTTGAATCGAAATCGCGTCTTCATTCGATGCGAGGGCGAGCGATTCCACAAGACCCATTGCTCCGTCAATAGTGACCAGGCGGGGATGGAAGCCGCCATAATTGCGGCAGAACTGAACGATCCTCTGCATGTATCCCGGCACCATATCGTCCGATCCCCGAACGAAAGTTTCATCTTTTAATTGTGAAAGCGACACCTGTCTTTTGGTCGCGAACCGGTGGCTGACAGGAAGCGCAACAAGGCTCCGAACCGTCGCTAATTTACGAGCATAGAAATCGCGCGAGAGCACGTCTGCGCCGTGCAACGTCAATGCCAGATCAATTTTACCCTGCCGCAAGGCGACGATCATCTCGCCGGGCGTTTGATCGAGCATTTTGACCTTCAACTTCGGATAAGCGCGGTGCAGCGCGGCCAGAGCCGGCCCAAGGTACTCCCGGACGGCCGACGCAATATAGCCAATGCGCAAACGTTCACTTTCTCCGCGAACCAGGCGGCGCACTTCGGCCATGGTGGAATCATAATCTGCCAGAAGGGTTTTGGCCCTTTCGGCAAGAGCGTGTCCTCCGTTGGTGGGACGCACACCGGCCGATGTTCGTTCCAAAACCCGCCCGCCGAGATCGTGTTCGAGCAATTGCAGTTGTCGCGTGATGGCGGACTGGGAAATGTGCAGACGGTCAGCCGCACGACGGAGGCTGCCTTCCTCAAGGACCACCAAAAACAAGCGAAGCTTTTCCAGCACGAGTGACATAGTGATGCAAAATTCGCATCACGGCAATCACCAACCGGCATTATGCGCAAACATTTGAAGGTGTATATTCAGGGCGTGAATAATGATACGACCAAAACTATAAAATTATGAAAACGCAACATTACTTTATTGATCTGACTCAGCGCCCGCCCCGGAGCTTTCGCGTTCGCTTGGGCAACCATGTGATTTTGGCCCGCATGCTCGACAAGGGCCGGGCGACCCTCGCCGGGAAAAACGGCGAGTATAAATACAATTCCACAACCGATCAGCGACTGGTGCAATTTCTTGGCTTCGATCCCGATGCCTTGTTGAAGGAATTGGCGACCGGCAAAGGCGACGGGGAAATGCTCGAATGGGTTCAGGCCCATTCCAAGACCCCGCGCTCTCCATGGGAAATCGAGGCCTGGTCCGCTTTCATGGAAAAACGCGGGCCGGACAGCGACGCGGAAACGCTTGCGTTCTTTGCTGAATTGCTGGGCCGGTTTTCCAAAACCCGCGAAGATGTCAAAACCTGGTTTGAAGTCGGCGAACTCGATGACTATGTCAGCTTTGGAGGAAAGGCGTAAATCTCACATTCACAAAAATAACGAAGAACAAATACCAAGGAAAAAACATATGAGTAATGACCATGGACAGAAATTGGCGGGAAAAATTGCGGTAATCACGGGCGGAAACAGCGGGATGGGGCTGGCCACAGCCAAGCGCTTCGTGGAAGAAGGTGCGCATGTGGTGATCACCGGGCGAAGAGAGAAAGACCTGAAAGAAGCCGCATTTTTCATCGGGAGAAACGTGACGACGGTCGCAGGCGACGTCTCGAACTTGGAAGATCTCGACCGGCTTTATGCGGTTGTGAAAGAGAAGCATGGTCACATCGACATTCTCTTTGCGAACGCAGGCGGAGCGACAATTGCTCCGCTTGCGACGTCGACCGAGGCTCAATTCGACAAGACATTCGATATCAACGTAAAGGGATTATTCTTTACCGTGCAAAAAGCTCTTCCCCTCTTTCAAGATGGCGGTTCGATTATTCTGAACTCTTCGAACGCAAACGTATTGGGAGTGCCAGGCTTGACCGCATACGCCGCCAGCAAGGCAGCCGTGCGCAGCTTCGCGCGTGGCTGGACGATGGAGCTAAAGGATCGCAAGATTCGTGTGAATTCGATGAGTCCTGGCCCAATCGCAACTCCGGCTTTGGACAAGGTGGGCCTCCCCCCCGAACAGGTCGAACTGGCAGTAGCTGGGTTTACCTCGCAGGTTCCGCTCGGTCGCAGAGGCAAGCCCGAGGAAGTCGCTGCCGTCGTCGTGTTTCTTGCTTCCGATGAAAGTTCATATATCACCGGCGTGGATCTCGCCGTCGATGGGGGAATGGCGCAGGTCTGACCCTGGCGCGGTCCGGTGCCTGGCCCTCGCCAGTCGCGGGACCACGCTTCTCAAACTTTACAACAAAATAAAAACAAAACACACAACGAAAGATAAAAGATTATGAAAAAACTAGAAGGCAAGGTTGCAGTCATCACGGGCGGAAGCAGCGGGATTGGCTTGGCCACAGCCAAGCGCTTCGTGGAAGAAGGTGCGCACGTGGTGATCACTGGGCGACGAGAGAAAGAGCTGAAGGAGGCCGCAGCCTCCATCAAGAAAAACGTTACGACGGTCGTGGGCGACGTGTCGCGCTTGGAAGATCTGGACCGGCTCTATGCCGCCGTGAAAGAGAAACATGGTCACATTGATATTCTCTTTGCCAACGCGGGGGCGGGGACAATCGCACCGCTCGCGGTCGCTACCGAGGCCCATTTTGACCAGACCTTCGATGTGAACGTGAAGGGGCTGTTCTTTACGGTGCAGAAGGCCCTTCCCCTGTTCAAAGACGGCGGTTCGATTATCCTGAACTCTTCGGTCTCGAACGTGTTGGGGCTGCCAGGGTTTAGCGCCTACGCCGCGAGTAAGGCGGCTGTGCGCAACTTCTCGCGCGCTTGGACTCTGGAGCTGAAAGACCGCAAAATCCGCGTGAATACGATGAGTCCCGGACCAATCGAGACCCCCGCCCTGGCGACAACGACGGGCCTTACCCCTGAGCAAGCCGAGCAAGCGGTGGCCCAGTTTGCCTCACAGATCCCCATGGGTCGCAGGGGCAAGCCAGAGGAAATCGCGGCTGCCGTCACGTTCCTCGCCTCCGATGAAAGTTCTTTCATCACCGGCGTGGATCTCGCCGTTGATGGAGGCATGGCGCAGGTATAAGCCGAATTATCAACAACGGAATTGCCGTCATCGGGGCGGCAATTCCGCTTTCGAGTAGAAGAACCGAAGAGGAGAA